>NZ_JAKUGG010000019.1:0-116057 GCF_022663835.1 Bacillus cereus group sp. BfR-BA-01347
GGGCTTCTTGGAATTTCCCGCTATAGTTCGTTCCAGATCTAACGACACTTCCATCTGGCAGTATTTCTACACCTTTAAAGATTTGGGATACGGAGTCCGCACCTTTTGCTAATGTATTTTCAATTTTATAATACTGGTAATTTCCGTTAGGTTTAATTCATAAAAATAATTTTTAAACATTTATAACATGCCTATCTAATAAAAAAGCGCTTGATTGTCTTTCGTAGACAATCAAGCGCTTTAAGTTCATTTGTTTTTAAGCAGCATAAATTTATAAATTTTGTAGTAACAATATGACACTTGTTATACTTCATAACAAATACTATCTAAAAACTTACGAGTTTGTACGAGTTCGTTAGTTTCATATACATTCCGTGGATTTATATTCATCGCCCAGTAAAATGTCATCTCACCTAAGCTCGCACGTCTTTTTCTATTCTATCATTGCACACAGTACTCCATGATGGTACAACCATCATGGAGTACTTACTTTTTAACAGCCTATTCATTCTTTTTCTTCACTTCTCTTATACATCTTTAACTTTAATACCAAATATTAAGTCTTGTTATATTACTTACAAAGTCATTGTACCAAGTTTTATCGTAGTACCTCTAAAAACTCAGTAAAGTTATCTACTATTTTATAAAACACTGGTTCAAACTCTCCTGACTCTTCATGAGACCATACACACACCGATGGATTCTCTTTATTTTCTCTAAAATCCAAGCATACAAAATCCCCTGCAAATATACTAGCTATTGGTAATACCTCTGCACCTAATAAATCTTCATTATCAGTTAATCTTTCCTCTATCTGTGAAAATACAACATCAATATCATAGATCCCTTTAGGGTTATTTTCAATGTCATCCAGCATACATAAAAACCTTTCTATCGCATAACTACGATTATCACATACAAATGTAGCTTCTTCAACTTCTGCACCATTATACACTTTAATAAAGTCCAAAAATGAACCTGGTAGTTTTAATCTCCAAAAATTTTCATGTTTTTTTATTAACTCTTCTGAAGGTAATGGTTTTACAATAGTATCCTGTTTTATTTTCATGTTTTTACCTCTTTCTTTAGTTTACTATCTAGGAGCATCGGCCCACATTCCGGCCGACCTTCCACCATTGTGAATCGTAATATTGTGTATTCCAAAAGGAAGCAACTCCATTTTACCCGGTACTTCAGTATGATGCCATGTCATACCTTCCGGTCGTCCACCTATTGCATTATCGAGCCATTTAAATTGCTCTTCGTCTGACATTAACCATAGCCTCTCTGGAAGTTGCTTTGTCTCTACAACAAGCCCAGCACTCTTAAAATCGGCAAATCCGTATCTCATTCCATCAGCTTTAATAACCTTCACATCAGGAACCAAACCATCTGCAACTGCTTTTTCCTTAATCATTCTTTTTTGACGAGCCGTTAAATTAGCTCCACCGTGAAGTGACTTATTCCATGACCACGTTTTATTTGATATAATTTTTTCACTGTACAACTTTACATAATCATTAATAACATCATCAAATTTCTTAGTCCCATTTATAAATTCATCTATATTATTTAAATTAGCCTTATTGACTATCTTACTGGAATTACCCGTACCCTTAACCCCACCACTCTCCAAATTCGAGATCCTACTCTGAATACTCGCCTTTGAGGCATCATGGGCTTCTTGGGATTTACCGCTATAGTTCGTTCCAGTTCTAACGACACTTCCATCTAGCAGTATTTCTACACCTTTAAAGATTGGGGGTACGGAGGCCACACCTTTTGCTAATGTATTTTCAATTATATAATACTAGTAATTTCTGTTAGCTTTAATTCATAAAAATAACTTTTATAAATTTATAGTATACATTTCAATTAAAAAAGCACTTGTTGCCTCAAATAGACAATCAAGTGCTTTAAGTTTCATATGTTTTTAAGTAGCATAAATTAGTAAGTTTTGTAGTAACAGTATGACACCTTTTGTACATCATGACAAATACTATGATAAAACTTACGAGTTCGTTAGTTTTATATACATTCCATGTGTTTATATTTATCGCCCGGTAAAATGTCATCTCGCCTAAGCTCGTACTTCGTTTTTTCGACGTACAATGAATTAGAGAATCTATTCAAAGTTGTATAAACTCTACCTACTAAATTAGGATTTTTTTGTTTATATAAAAACTTTGCAACAGAATCTTTAAACTAAACTTCAAATCCAATTACTATCCATTCATCAACAATGTCCCAAAAATTCATATTATATCTAGGCTCTTTATTCGTCCACCATAAAGTCGCATTATCATTATTAGAATTCTTATAATCTACTGCAACATAACCACCCATACCACTTTTAAAGAAACCAAAAGTAGTTTGTAAATCAATTTGTAAAGGTTCTTCTAACTCCTCAATAATACCCCATTCATCATGATCAAAAAAAGTTACATTTTCTAAAGGAACTAAACCCATAGATTGACTCGCATAAAAATAGAAACCATTATGAACAGTTCGATAAAAATTTCGTATTGTCGAAGGAATCTTATCCCAAGATTTTTCTAATTCTTCATTATTAAACTCATCTTTGGGATTTCCCCCTTCATAATATAGAATTTCCCCATTATCTGTTTTAATAGTGTATAAAATTGAATATCTACCATTTGTGTTCATAAGCTCTACTTCTTCAAGGTGCCTAGACAAATAAGAAATAGTGTTTCTTAATTCCACTCCTACTTGCTCTTTCCATATCGATAAAATACTCTCAACTCTCTTGTCTACGTTTTCTTCTTGAAACAATTCATACCATGAATTTGGTATTTTCCCACTATCAAGTTTATTAATCTCATGGCATGATATAAGTTGTGCATTTCTTTTATATTTTCTTAAAAAACCAAGTTTTTGTTCCATAATTCTAGCTCCTTTATTTATCTATATCCTTTTTATTTCCTTCAACAAAATCATCAATTTGTTTTTGTAATTTCATTTCTAATTCTTTTTCCTTCTTTATCATTTCTTCTCTAAACTTAGGATCAACTTCAATTTTTTCTTTCTTATAAATTGTCCAATCAGAATAAGATTTAGACCCCTTAGATTTATTGGCTGCTTCACTTAATCCTAGAAAATTCTCTTCATTGTTTAAAACCTTAAGTTGTTGTTCTTTCGTTAATTTATAAAAAATTTCCATCTTTTCTATATTTTTTATTGATACGATATGATCAGCTTGAAGTCTATCTGTAATATACTTACCAGGTAAAGCAGGGTCAGGCGTTCCTATTTTATCCTCAATGCCCTCATTAACTTTTTCCCGTAGCTTTGCAGTAGGCGTTCCATCTCTTAATTCATCATATAATTCCTTTGAGATTCTTCTTTCCCCGTATCGAGGCGGTGTTCCAATATCACCCGTACCCTTAACCCCACCACTCTCCAAATTCGAGATCCTACTCTGAATACTCGCCTTTGAGGCATCATGGGCTTCTTGGAATTTCCCGCTATAGTTCGTTCCAGATCTAACGACACTTCCATCTGGCAGTATTTCTACACCTTTAAAGATTTGGGATACGGAGTCCGCACCTTTTGCTAGTTTAATTTCAATTATATAATACTTGTAATTTTTGTTAGCCTGAATTCATAAAAAATAATTTCTAAAAATTTACAGCATGTTTATCTATTAAAAAAGCACTCGTTGCCTCAAGTAGACAATAAAGTGCTTTAACTTCATATGTTCTATAAGTAACATTAATCCGTCACTATTCTTCTTTCAATAGTCCAACTAAAGCTAGTTAATTTGGATATTTTACATATTTACTCGCTAATAATACATTCCTTAATTTAACAAAAAAATATTTTAAGATTTATTTTGCTCTTCATATTCTTTCATCTCTTCGAATTTTCTTCGCTCATTTTCATTACTAGGTTTCTTCCCTAAATATTTATATTCAAAATAATCCACTCGGTCATTCGGTCCAAAAGTAGATTGATACCATTTAGTATACCCATAATGAATTTTTACTTTCCCCTCAGATGTCACAATCATATCAAAAGAATACCAAGGTTCCTGATTATTTTTTATAAATATTTCCTGTAACTCTACACTTAAATGAAATAATTCATCATATGTCTTATCATATTCTTTTTCACTCACATTAAATACATCTGGTATATCATGGGAATATATATATTCATCCGATCTATCTGGGGTATTGAAAAAGAATAATACCCCACCCTCTTGGTTATAAATCTCTGCATTAAAATAAAAGATATCCCATTCTACGGGAATTGTATCATTTATTTTTTGCGCTATATTTTGATAGATTTTATTTAATTCTAATTCGAACACTTTTACATCAACCTCCTGTTTTATTAAGTATTTCACGTATTACCTTACGTTGGCCTTCAATTTGGTATTTTATTTTAAATGAGTTTGGTCTTAGCGATGAACCTAAGTATACTGGTTCAATTTTTACTGATACTTTTTTAGGAGGCTTCCCACCTAATGCATTAGCCCATTCTTTCTCCATATTATACCATTCTCCACCCGAACGATTAATTTGTTTATTTTGAGCGATTAAATTATCAATATCACCGGATCCATGGAATTGCGTCCCTATCAAGTGCCCACCATCATCATCATCAGGCAATCTATCTTCTCTTCCTGCAGCCACTTGCATTCCTGTGTTTCGTTTTCCTTTTTGAAGTATTAATCCTTCCGCCTCAACATCTACTATTCTACCAAGCTCATCTGTTGTATATTTATAACCATCCTCAGTGATATAACGTACGTTTGGCGCAAGTTCTTTCCTTCCATTTTTTCCTTTAACAATGTGCTTCCCAAGATCTTTCTCTTTTATTTCAGTTATCTTAGGAGTCTCACCCGTACCCTTAACCCCTCCACTACCCTTAGCAAGTTGATAAGCATCATCCTTAGCTGCCGTACTTGCCTTTGAAAACTTTCCGGCTACTTCTCCAACAGTTGAAGATTCTACATAAGGAATCTTCACTCCTATTCCAGTATCCACCGTCCTAACTGCTACTGGAATAGGAGTATTTTTCATAGCATCTAGTGCATTTTTTAAAGTCTTATTTTCCCTAGGCGATTGTACCATATTATTTCTACACTAAAACAAAAAAAGCACTTGTTGCCTGTAATTGACAATCAAGTACTTTAAGTTAATATATTTTTAAGTATCGCTAATTTTGTAAGTTTTGTAGTACAGTTTGACACCTTTTATATATCGTGGCAACTACTACGTTAAAACTTACGAGTTTGTACGAGTTCGTTAGTTTTATGTCCATCTCATGTTTTTATATTCACCACCATGTAAAATGTCATATCGCCTAAGCTCGTACTTCGTTTTCTATTCTATCATTGCACACAATACTCCATGATGGTACAACCATCATGAAGTACTTACTTTTTAACAGCTTATTCTTTTTCTTTCCACTTCAAAAATAAATTCTTTTTCGTTTACTTGTCTTATGTGAATTCTTTAATTTCTAACCCTAATTGTCTATACCTTTCAATACTAATTAACCCTCAAATTATAGATTTCCTGCTAACATTAAAAGGATCTACGTTATTTTCCTCTAACAAATCTTCAAATTTTTCTGTTCCGTATTTTACAAAACATTCATATTCCGACTGGGAAATAAAGAATGCTAACAAAATTTTACCATCTTGATCTTCACTTCCAGTACGTACATCACCATATTCTTCTGGAAAAGCGAATGGTTCAGTAAAGTAAACTGCACTTTTATTATATTTTTGAACAAATGATTTATCAATACTTTCAATACCACTAATTGCTGTTCCTCGTCCTATTTCTATTCCATTACCTATACAATAAAATAAAGCACTTGCAAGGATATACCCTGTACTATTAAATGCCCCATCAACTACCATTGAAATTTCAACATTATCCCCTACTATTTCTTCATATTTACTGAGTCCAAGTGTATTAAAAACTAAACATTCTTCAAATACATTTTCATATTTTAAAATTTGCATACTCGGAAGCTCTTCATTATTTTTAAAAACCTCTCGGTCTATTGGATCACCTAAATATTTACTATAATGGTCATAATAAAGCTCTCCGTAATTTATCATTCTTTTATCTCCCCTTTATATGTTCCTTCTATTCCTTCAAATTTATGACTTATATTACATTCATGACATTGAACCCTTATTCGAGCATTATATTCATCCAATACTTCTTTTCGTGTTGGTTTTACTTCACCTGTTTTCATACTTACAACTCTTTCTGCCCAAGTATCTGGATAATGATCTAAGTCATATCCAATTCTTTTTACTGGTCCATTTTTAGTATTAATGGTAATACTATCTGGAATATCTTTTCCGCACGTAGGACAAATCATTTTTCCTGTTGCATTTTTTGGTGCTTCACTTTCTGCTTTAACACGAGTACCTTTTCTAAAACTACTTCTCTTATACAAACTATCAGTTTTTTTAACTTTTGTACTACCTTCACCCGTACCCTTAACCCCACCACTCTCCAAATTCGAGATCCTACTCTGAATACTCGCCTTTGAGGCATCATGGGCTTCTTGGAATTTCCCGCCATAGTTCGTTCCAGTTCTAGCGACACTTCCATCTGGCAGTATTTCTACACCTTTAACGAATGGGGTTACGGAGTCCACACCTTTTGCTAATGTACTTTCAATTATATAATACTAGTAATTTTTGTTAGCCTGAATTCATAAAAAATAATTTCTAAAAATCTATAGCATGTCTATCTATTAAAAAGGCACTCGTTGCCTTTCGTAGACAATCAAGTGCTTTAAATTCATCTGTTTTAAGTAGCATTAAATTTGTAAATTTTGTAGTAACAGTATTATGACACCTTTTTATATGGTAACAAGTAATACATTAATACTTACGAGTTCATTATTATTGTGTCCTTTCCATGTCTTTTCAATAAAATATCATCTCGCCTAATTCTCACGCTTTTCTTTCTAATACAGTTGTAAAAATAAAAAATTCAATAGCCACTACGTTCTCCTAACGTTGCCATTGAATTCCTTTACTAAGCATGTACCTTTGTCAGCGTCCAAGTAACCAATAAAATAGGCACATTTCTCAATTTATTTTTCTATTATCAACCCTCCCAAATCCAAAACATTTTTATTATTTCGAATTCAGGAGGTGAAAAGTTTAAATGCATTTGTAGTAACACATGGTGTTATTAAAATTGCACGTGGCCAAAAATAGCACATTCTAGATGGTTATGCAATCTTGATATTAACTTATAAGAAAATCTTGATCGGATTCAAGGGTGAAGGCATACAATCCTTAGGTCTATCTATAATATTTGATACACCTTTCTTGAAAAGGAATTCTATCATCAAGCAACACCTCTTCTTGCAGGATTTTTGTTATATTCTCTATTTTCCCAATGAATAATGCGTAAAAGTCGCCCGAATTTGGATATAAAAACAGACCATATCCCTTTGGTGACAGTATTTTGTTGGCCATCTTGATCTTATCGGGTAAAAATTCATAATTAAATGCTTCTAATCTCTCAAGTTCTTCTTGTGTTGCTAATTCAATTTGGTGGGCAAATTCGTAATCAAGAATAAAATTGACAATTTCTTGGTATTGCTCACCTTTATAGTCAACGTATAAAAACTGTTTCGTTGTCAATCCATATTTTAATAGGTCTTCATGTAAGTCATAACCTCCTTGTTCCTTCAAAAATGTTTCCAAATCCTTGCTATCAGGAAATATAATCTGCGCTATCCCTTGATCAGGCATCTTAGCTTCCTCCCTTTTATTGAAATAATTCTCCATGCTTGTTAGGAATATATTCTGGGTAGTTTTTACGATAAAATTGATCGATCATCTGAAGCACGGGATCCCACTCAGGATATGGCTCACGTTCTCTAAATACCATTTTTGCTTCTGGAGTATTCATCAGAAAATTATCGAATTGAGTAGGTACTGGCAACCCTAGTTGTTTCCTTACATGGATCAAGAATAAGATTTCAAAAGGATAAAATCCGTATCCGAAATCGCCAAATTCACCTAGCTGTCCGATTTCAGAAGCTAATGCAGAATGATACTGTGACATTATCGAAATTAGATGTTCTATTTCTTCTAAATCACCAGTCGACCAACGTTCCAGCACTTCATCATAAATATTCAGGTCTTCAGGGATTGAGCCGCATCGCAGTTCAGCTTCCTTAAACTTATTTTTCACAGCTAGATGCAATTTTTTATTCGTTCCCATGATGGTTTTATTTCTATACTGCAAGTACAGCTCTAGCAAAAACCAAATATGTCTATCCTCTTCATTGGCATCTATTAAATGTTCACCGAAGTGATGAGTCATAAAATCATATAATATATTTTCTTCTTTCTCCCATCCATACATTGCAAAATGAACTAATGTGAGGACGACTTCTCTAAACGTATATCCCAAGATCATTCCTGGATACCTGCTTGTATAGAGATCCTGTCCCATGCACTGGTAAAATAAAACCTTCTGCATGTTCTTTAATCCTTCTGCATTGTTTCCACCGCTGATCAATACATCGTTTTTCCATAATGACAAGTGATATGAGGAAATTTTGCTTAGATTTATTAATAGTATGTGATCTTTCTCTGTTTCATTTTGCTCAACGATTTTCTCAATCTTTCTTCTACTGACATTATATTTATCTTTCACATCTTCAAATTTGATTCCATCCACAAAATTTTTGCTATATTTTTTAAAAGCCATTTCTAACTTTTTTTGGTTTATCATTGTATCCTCCCTATGAATTAATCTATTTTCTTATTCCAGTCCTTTACCTTTAACTCATCAACGCCGAATCCAATATCAGTGATCTTGATATCTGTTTCAACTCTAATAAAATCGAATTTTAGACCAGGATTCTCCTCCATCAGTTCCTCTAAGTTATCTTTAAAACTGTCATACCTAGGCTCTTTGCTGTTAACCATGCCTTGGAAATACTTATCTCCGCCCTTTTTCTGTTTATTCGAGTAACTAAAACTAGCGGAATCTGATGCCTTTGATTCAATAATAGTTAACTTTGGCGGCGGCCCTTTCGATAGGAATGCTGCATCTATACCATTTCTCCCCACTTGGAACAGATCGGAAACATCTTTACCTAAATCACCTTTATCCTGAGAAAAATATTTAGAATTATCGATTTTTCTTTCATACTCCTTTGCAACCTTCAAGTCATAATGATCACTAATAACATCTTTCGTATCCAACTTGTTGGCCAATTTATTTTTTTCTCGCGTTAATCTTTTGACTTCTTTGTCATTTCCCTCTATTTTCAATCTATTTATTTCTTTATCTAACTCTTTAATTTCTTTTGAGATATTGTCTGAAATGTTACTGCCATAACCAACTTTCCCCGTACCCTTAACCCCATCACTCTCCAAATTCGAGATCCTACTCTGAATACTCGCTTTTTAGGCATCATGGGCTTCTTGGAATTTCCCGCTATAGTTCGTTCCAGTTCTAGCGACACTTCCATCTGGCAGTATTTCTACACCTTTAACGAATAGGGATACGGAGTCCATGTGCAGTGATAATCAAGTTGTTTAATTTTGTGTCTAGAAATGCAATAACCTTCTGCCTGTTAATTTGGTACGAGGTTATTAAAGTTGTTTAAAAATAAGTTTTATTTGTTGCACTTTTTCATTTAAGTGAATAATAAAAGTGTTTAATTTCTGGATAGCTAATAATTAATAATCACCCCTTTAATATTCAATCCCAAACATTAAAAATTACTTCACCGATATTTTCTGGTCGCCAATATTTAGCATCTTTTAATTCTTCTTCTGTTAAGTTGTGTTCCCTAGGTATAAAAGGCTTTTCTAAATAAGCTTTCGACAAAACTTGATAGTACGCTTCAAATTCACTTTCTAATATGGGCATATCAATAAAACTAAAAATAATTTTTCCTTCTACATTTTTATCCGCAAAAGCTAAGAAAGGATAAAACTCATGCAATAAAATAATAAATTCCTTATCGTCTATTATCACTATCACTTCAAAAAAAATTTTGGGATAGTGTGGTTGTATCCATTCTACTATTTTGAATTTACATGTCCTCAATACATCATAAAATATTCTCTTTGTTTCATTTTCATTATGGGAATTTAAATGTATTGCTTTCAAACCTGTAATATGTGGCGGTATTTTCACTCCCAAAACCTCATTCCCTTTTATTAACTAACCACAGATATCGAAACATTATTCCTTTTATTATACGAGAAACTCAAAAGATGGTATTAAATTTCAATTCTGTACGATTTTTTAAACAACTTTATTATTCGTGGTCAGTCCACACCTTTGGCTAATATATTTTCAATTATATAATAATAGTAATTTTCATTAGCCTGAATTCATAAAAAATAATTTCTAAAAATTTATAGCATGTCTATCTATTAAAAAAGCACTCGTTCCTTTAGTTGACAATCAAGTGCTTTAAGTTCATATGTTTTTAAGTAGCATAAATTTGTAAATTTTATAGTAATAGCATGGCACCATTTACATGTTATGACAACTACTACATTAAAACTTACGAGTTTGTACGAATTCGTTAGTTTTATGTCCATTCCATACCTTAATATTCATCATCCAGTAAAATGTCATCTCGCCTAAGCTCATACTTCGTTTTCTATTCTATCATTGCACACAGTACTCCATGATGGTACAACCATCATGGAGTACTTACTTTCAAACACCATATATTTTTTCTATCCACATCAAAAACAAATTCGTTTTCATTCTCTTTTCTTGTCTACCTACGCATTAAACTTTAAATATAATCATATATAAAACAAAAAATATACAAATAATACTTATAACTTCTATTCATCATAAACAATTAATCTTCTTATAATAAAAATGACCTTATTCAGCTTTAAGCTAAACAAGGTCATTTATCTATATTAAAACTCTTCTTCCCATGCTTCTTTTGCATCCAATAACCTTTGTGATAAAAACTCATAAAAATTCTTTGCTGTATTGTAGTCATCAAGTCCACCTTGTCTATCCCATGCTATTACTGGGCACTCATTGTTTTCCATATTACTAGTGTCTAGACAATAAGCATATTCCCCAATATCTTCAATAACTACTAAATTCTCACTCATTCCTAAATCCCTATAACTCTCTGTTTCAATAACAACAGAAGCTATATTAGACTTAGCCACCCCTAAAATATCAACACCAAATAACCCACCAGAGCCATAATTAGTTAAAAACCACTTATAACTTTCTGGCAATTTTAACTGTAGGGTATCTTGAACATAATCAACTTGTTTTTTATCTACTCCACCAGTAAAGTCATCTGATTCCATATTTATCTTAATAAAATTGGTTAATTCCTCTTTATTCATTCAAAATTCCTCCTTTTATAATTCAGCTTTATCTATTTGTTTAGCTCTCCATCTCCAATATTTCGACCTAAAATTTTCATATTGCTTTTTTAACACAGGGTCGTTTCTAAAGCTTCCACCATTCTCCACTAAGCCATGCAATATTTTATAATATTCCTTATGCATACTACCCGGGAGCTCCACCATTGATCCGGGCTCTCTTTGAATTAAATGATGAAGTTCTATAGCAGTCCCATCTTGCCAAATTGGTGCTCTTCCTTTTTTCATCAATTGGAGATTTGTCATACCAGTTTTAGGGTCAATTCTCATATAATCAATATCTAACCTTTGAAAAACCCGTCTGCTAATATCCCTTACTTCTCCATTAACTTTAGTTGTTCCAGTATATTCTACATCCTTATAGTTTTTATATTCTTTACCCGTACCCTTAACCCCACCACTCTCCAAATTCGAAATCCTACTCTGAATACTCGCCTTTGAGGCATCATGGGCTTCTTGGAATTTCCCGCTATAGTTATAGTTCGTTCCAGATCTAACGACACTTCCATCTGGCATGATTTCTACACCTTTAGCGAATGGGGTTACGGAGTCCACACCTTTTACTAATGTATTTTCAATTATATAATATTCACGACTTAATCTATCTAACAATCCTTAAAAATAATCTATATTGATTTTTACTTATTTATCAATCTCTAATATCTCTAAGAAAAAAGCACTCGCTACCAATCATAGGTTTTCGAGTGCTTAAATGTATATACTTCCCATCATATTTAAATCATTTTTAAGACTTGTTCCTTAACATCTTCGTCAAACTTGGCTCCTTCTACCTTTGCTCCCTTCCAAACTACATTGTCAAGTTTAGCACCGGTAAAATTCGCATCCGTGAAATTCCCATTTAAAAGGATTGCTCCTGTTAAATCTGCGTTTGTAAAATCAGCATTTCTAGCATTTACTTCTGATAAATTTGAATTTCCTAAATATGATTTTTCAAAATGGCCTCCTGTAAGATTCGCGCTGCTGAAATCCGTTCCCGTACAGTCGGCCTGTTTTGCATCTATTTCATATAAATTTGCTCGTCGAAAAGTAGCATGATTTAATATCGTTCCAACTAATTCTCCATATGAAAAATCAACTTCATCAAAACATGTTTCAAAACAACTACTTATATTTATCTTTGCATATTTCATATTGGCTTTAGAGAAATTAGCTTCACCAAATCTACAATCTGCAATATGTATTTCCTCTAAATTACAGCTTCTGAAATCAGCAAACTCAAAATCACAATCAAAAAAAGATGCTCTCATTAGTGAAGAAGCTCTTAAATGGACTTGTTTTGCCATGATACCCTCTGCCATCACCTCTGACAAATCAGAAAAAGTAAGGTCTAAATTGCTCATATCTAGCCCATCTATAATTTCATCATTGTATTGAGATCGATTTAATATTTCCATGACTTTTATTCTATCATTATTTTTCTCATCCATGATTACAAATTCCTTTCATTTAACTTTCCAGATACTCCTTCCAAGCAACATTTGGAGAATAAGTTATACCCATCTGATCTTCATCAAAACTTGGTATAGCCATTACTTGTGCTGGTTCCAAATACTTCATTACTTGTAGCCAATTATCAAGTAATGTATCACTGTCACTCTCTAATGGATTATTTAAAATATCAATACAAAGGCCACCCCAATCTAGCTCAGATACGACAGCTGGACTATTTTGTAATAATTCCTTATCAAACATTTCTAAAATATGACCACTAAAGTATGTTCTAGCCCCTATCCCTAAGGGACCGTTAGGAAGAAACCTAACTGGTATTGGTTGGGAAGATATTTCCATCCACATTTGTAAGCGTTCATGTTCGGTATTCCACGGATATGATAAAGGCCAAAAAATTTGAGTTACTCCATAACTTGGTTTCGTAATTTCTGCGATTTGGTCAGATAACTCAAAAAAAGCAGCCCATAATTTTTTAGGTATTGATTTATGAAACTCAAACTCTAAAAATGAACGATGGCTCCAGTTAACTTGAAAACGTCCTGTGTAGTTCACAGATTTATCACGATACAGGTAAACTTCTGATACTATACGCTCTGAAACTACTTTTTCCAGCATTTCCTGACGGTTATATTCTACCCGTACCGTTTCACAGTTGCCCCAATGAGTAGGAGCAAATTTTTCATTTGACTCAAACACATCCAAAAGACGACCTAATAATTCTTCTTCGTTAAAAGATACTGTAGGATACATTGTAATTGTGAAAAAATCTGGTTTCATGTATATCCCCCTTAATATTAAAAAATATAGTCACATAATAATTTTTATTCACAGCTTTTTCCACCTACCTCCACCAGGTAAACGTGTATTGTTCTCCCATTTATGAGTCACTTTACCGCTATTTGGATCAGTGTAGTAAACATCACTATCCTTACCCAAAGGTCCACTTGGTCTTGGTTTAGGAGGAATCCCATTCAAATCGGGTTTGTCACTTGATATTGTCACAACATGACTCCCATTTTTATCTTCGAGCATTTCTCTTTCAGCTCGCATTTGCCTGTCGTTATGAATAGTTTGCTCTTTTTCACCCATTTTGTGTTTGTGATCATGAACTAAATCAATTTCACCCTTATCATTACGCCCAATACTATCTGGACGCGTAAGATGCCCTTCACTAGATGTATATGTAACAACCTCACCAGCGTTATTGTCTTCTAATTGGCGATCAAGATGTTCTCCCAAGGCTTTTCTCCCTTTTATTTCTTCTTCTCTTCCACGCTCTTGGCTCTTTCTTAAATTTTCAGTCCTAGCATCCCAATCTTTACGCTCTGAAGGTTGTTTCGTTTCTTCACAATGACGATCATATCTAATATCCGCTGCTGCTTTATAATCTCCTCGCGCTTTAGCTTCATCTATTTTCTTTCGATAGTATTTTTCTCTTTCCTGAGTTAGCTTAATTTTGTTTGGGTTTACGTTACTACCAGTACCCTTAACCCCACCACTCTCCAAATTCGAGATCCTACTCTGAATACTCGCCTTTGAGGTATCATGGGCTCCTTGGAATTTCCCGCTATAGTTCGTTCCAGTTCTAGCGACACTTCCATCTGGCAGTATTTCTACACCTTTAACGAATGGGGATACGGAGTCCGCACCTTTTGCTAATGTACTTTCAATTATATAATACTAGTAATTTTTGTTAGCCTGAATTCATAAAAAATATTTTCTAAAAATTTATAGCATTTCTATCTAATAAAAAAGCACTCGTTGCCTTTAGTCGACAATCAAGTGCTCTAAATTCAAATAATATTTTCTAAGAGTTTAATTTATTGATTATATAAGACATACACGGAACCAATAGCAATTTTCCAACAATATTATTTTGAATTAATAATTGTATTAAACGGTGCTTAATTCAAATACCCTCTATTTTAAGCCCTAAAATCAGTTAATCAGTACTAGATATTTTCAATATATCCCCTAATTCGCCTAACAGTTCTATGTTTTTTAAAGCCAACTCAACAGGTATGTCTTTCATTAACACGAATGGTAATTGTTTTGATCCTTTTAATAAGTCAAACAATCCCTTTTTGATGATAAATACCTCTTGTATTTTCTTTAAATCCATAGCCCCTCCTACTGGTGGACTTACCAATATAAGATTACACAGTTTTTCCTTAAACACTTCCTGTTCTTCGTCCACACAGTCAATATCTATCGCTCCGTCATTTATCCACTGTATAAAATTCTCACTTACTGTGGTTGCATAATTCGGATCCATAATCCCCGAATCAACTTGTACTAACTCTGTTGCGTTTTCATTTGCAGTCATTAACAGTATTTTGCCTCCACCATTACTTCCTACAGCAACATAACCCTTTGCATATTCATGGACTTCATATGTTTTATTCATTTCATCTATTATATCCACTCCAAATATAACGACTCCATTATCGGACACAAAACCATTTGTATGCTTTAGTAATTGTTTATAAGCATTAGGGAGTATTAATCCCATTTCCTCTTCAATTTTTTTAATTTCATTTTCATCAACTGGAGAATATAATTCATAAGTTGACAATTTTTGAACATTTATCATTTAAATCCTCCTAATCCATCAAAATATCTATATGCTTCTCGCATTACTTTTTTTGCTACTTTTAAATCTACACCCGCTTCAATCATTTCTTTATAGCTAATATTAAATTCGTATATTATATTCGTACTAAAACCTTCATTCCTTCTTCTAGCTCTTTGAAGAGCGGATATTATAGCATGTGGTTTACCAGAGGTAGATTTGAGTAATATTGATGGTGCTTGTCGACTGCTATAATTATTACCGCTTGTTTTAGCCCATATCTTAGCCCATTCATCTTGTATTGCGTGATGCGCTTGTACCAATCCATCATTTTTTGTATTCCGAAAACCTAGAGCACGATTCTTATTTGGACTCATTTTTTTATACAAGTCAACATCTTCAACAATATAACCTCCATTTTTAAGTTGACTCCTAGTGGACCTTTGCGGAAATGCAATACCGGCCCTTTCATTAATATTAGCATGGAGCTGTTCAGAAGTTAATTCGCCATATTTCCCTCTCAAATATTCTAATCTGGGGTCTCCCGTACCCTTAACCCCACCACTACCCTTAGCAAGTTGATAAGCGTCATCCTTAGCTGCCGTACTTGCCTTTGAAAACTTTCCAGCTACTTCTCCAACAGTTGAAGATTCTATATAAGGAAGCTTCATTCCTATTCCAGTATCCACCGTCCTAACTGCTACTGGAATAGGAGTATTTTTCATAGCATCTAGTGCATTCTTTAAAGTCTTATTTTCCTTAAGCGATTGTACCACATTATTTCTACGCTAAAACGCAAAAAAGCACTCGTTGCCTTTAATTGACAATCAAGTGCTTTAAGTTCATATGTTTTTAAGTAGCATAAATTTGTAAGTTTTGTAGTAACAATATGACACTTTTTATACTTCATAACAAATACTACATTAAAACTTACGAGTTCGTTAGTTTAATATACATTCCATGTGTTTATATTCATCACCCAGTAAAATGTCATCTCGCCTAAGCTCGTACTTCTTTTCCTATTCTATCATTGCACATAATACTCTATGATGGTACAACCATCATAGAGTATCTATTTTCAAACACCCTATTATTTTTTCTATCCGCTTCACATAAAAAATTTTTTCATTCATCATTATATTTTTCAATCGTGTAATTTACTTAAAAAATCAGTAAATGTATCTGCAATGTAAAATACATTTTCTCTTGCGATTTTCTCTGCTTCTTCTGCCGTAATCCCTTCACTTTCCATCAGCGCTTCCTTTTCCCATGCATCTTCATGTTCCCAAAAAACAACAATTGGATTTTTTTCATGATTTTTATAATCAAAGCAAATTAAATTTCCTGCTGGGTCAAATGCAAATGGAATTAATTCTTTAGGTAATGTATCACTAAAGTCATTATATACTTCAACTATATATTCGTCACTATTTTCATCAAAAGATAATAAAGTTCCAAAAACTCTTTCATGATTATTCACATTAAATATTTCTGGTTCCACATTAGCACCATTATTCACAGCTACACATTTTATATAATCGTTTGGAAATTTAACACCTATTTCATTACCAATTTTCCCTACAAAATCTTCACTTACAGTTGCATCAGCAAATTGCCACTCTACTTTTCTCATCTAATTCCATCTCCCCATAATTTATTTCCACCTAAGTGATTTACTTTATGTACTTTTGAAATAACTAATTGCATCTTGCCAGGGACTTGATGGTGATGCCAAGTTAATCCTTTTATTCTTGCCTTACCAGCATTTATTTGAGCTAATTGATCTGGTGAAAACAATTCTTTTGAAATCTTGCCTGAATCAATCGCTTCTTTTAATTTCCTTGTACATTCCTTAAATTGTGCCTCATCTGAACTAATATGTAAATTCTTATCTAGTCTCATTGTAAATTTAACATCGTCCCCTTTAAATATTGGGAATCCTAAAATATCAAAATCTACTCCTTTTTTCACATGTGTTCCTTCTGCTAAAGGCTTATTTAATATATTATTTTTCGTTTTAGTATTCAAATATGTTTCTGTTAGTCCCACGACTTCTTTAAACTCTTCAACACTATCATACCCAAATTCTTTGATAGTAGTATCATCTACTTGTTTTAAGAAATCTTCAACACTATCATATCCCTTAGGCACAATTGATCTATTAATCAAATTTCCGTCTTTATCGTAATTATTTTTAATTACTTCGTCAATTTCAGATCTATGAACAGGATTACCCGTACCCTTAGTACCACCACTTCCCCGTATCTCCGCAAGCGAAGCTCTAACACTATCAATCTCATCTTGTATCTTCTGATTACTATCAATGCAGTGCCCATGTACCCAGCCTTCTACGTTAGTTCCAACACGTTCGAGAGTTCCGTTATCATTTGTTCTGTAAACAGGAACCTTGACACTTGCTAAGACAAAATTAAAAGGAATGAATCCTACACAATACAAGATTCATTCCTCACTAGTTGCTTATAATATTTGTCTAACTTTTTGGGTTCACTTCACAATCAAGTGTTTTTTTAAACTTTAAGTGCAGTTTAACAAAAAATATTAAGAAACCTATATCAATTTATTACAAATAGCAATGCTCTATATGTCTAATATATGCAAACTAGCTTAATTATTCTTTATAAACAAACCAAGAGCTAAATATTATAAAAAATCCCCAAATTTATTACTTACTTAAAATATATTTATAAAATCTTCTCTTTTTGTTGGAATTTCAGTATTTGTACTCGAGTAATTATTAATAACTGTTTCCATTTCTTTGATTTCCTCTACAGTAATAAAGCTGGTTTCCACTGCACTATTTAAGAAAATTGTAATACTATCGGTAGTAATACTTTCTAATGACTGTGGTAAATATTTTACTTTTTCATTTTTATAGGCTTCCCAAGAAGTATAAGCGACAGCATCAACTAATAGTGACCAGATCCTAGCAATATTCAAATCTTCTTCTTCCTCTGCAAATTCTGAAATTCCTGTAAAGTCTGCGTTATCAATAAGCTCATATAATTCATCCCCAGTAACAGCATGAGATTCAATCCATAACCAACATTTGTCCAAGGCTTCCCTTCCATCCGGATATCTTTCATCATCCTTGCTGATTATAGAAAATACTCTTTCAGCAACTGCTAAAACAAAGCCTACTTTAACTTCTTTTTGTAAATTCTCGATTAATATATTACCCATGATTTCCTCCTTAAATTATTCAATGATCTTTCCATCTTTTAAAACAAAAGATAACAATCCATTAGTTTTAACACTGCCATCAATCTCCGATGTTACTTCTATTGTTAAGTTAGGATATTTTTTGCTAGCTTGATAAAATATACCACTCTTTTCAATAGGATGTGGTTTCAGTAATCCTTTGCTACACTTATTACATACACCTCTTGGGTTAGATTGATGAATTCTAAGTGTACCCGTTACTTCCGTTGGTTCGATTCCTGCTTTTTTTATAGCATAATCAAACTCATTTAAAACTCCTTCTTCAGCATGTCTTGTAAACTGTGCTAACTTAGGATTTTTTAAATGGTCATATGGAGCCCTAATCTCCCTATTTGGTAAGATTGTATCCAATGAAGGCAGTCCAGCTTCTTTTCTAACTTCTGGAGACCCTCCTTCAAAAGCCAAATCCCTAAGGCCTTTTACATCTGTTTTACCAACTGCTATTGTATTAGTCTCTGGAACATTCCACTTTTTCCGTAAAGCATCCAAATCTTCTTTACCTAATTGGATTTTACTATTACCCGTACCCTTAGCAAGTTGATAAGCATCATCCTTAGCTGCCGTACTTGCCTTTGAAAACTTTCCGGCTACTTCTCCAACAGTTGAAGATTCTATATAAGGAAGCTTCATTCCTATTCCAGTATCCACCGTCCTAACTGCTACTGGAATAGGAGTATTTTTCATAGCATCTAGTGCATTCTTTAAAGTCTTATTTTCCTTAAGCGATTGTACCACATTTTTACCCAAATTTGGATTAAAACCAGGCATTCCGTCTTTGAATTTTAATAATTTGGCTAAATCAGCTAATTCACTCGTGCCTTTGAATGCTTTTACTCCTTTTCCTACTGCTCCAACAACTGGGATTGCATCTAATCCGCCAAAAATGATGTTTCCTACCCGCTCTTCTTGGCTCAATTTCCTATGTGTTCCCCAGTCTTCTCCGTCGATACCGCTTTTTATTTGTACACCTCCGTATACTACTGCGGCAGCGGCCCCGAGTGGCGGGCAAAGGATTGTTGTGATGATGATTCCTAGGCCTATTCCTATGTCTCGCACCATTTCTAGTTTTTTCTGTTCATCTTCTATCGATTTGTATTCAAATCCTCGTGTGGATGGGACTACTTTCTTATATTCTTCATAATTTAGTTTTGCATCTGGGTTTTGTTTTTTTAGTTCTTTGTACTCCGCTCTCAGTACGTTATCAAATGCAGGTGAATCTCTAAAAATATCTTCTACTGTTATTTTATCTTTTTTTGTTTTTATTGTTTGTGGTACACTTCCGTACCCTGCGTGCGCATCTGGTAATACTGTCGTTGTTGTGGAGCCAATTCGGTTATCTGTTTCGAAACTGAGAATAGATGTATCTCTCATTTTTTGAGCAAATTTATCCATTTCTACTAAAAAAGGTTTATCTATATGTTCAGAGACCAATCGCCCGGCTTCTCCGCAATATTTTTGTAATGTCGAATAGCTATCAAGTAATTCTCCTATTTTTTGCGATTGATCTTTTGGGTTAAAGTGTATACTGCCATCTGAGTCTAAATCTCGTATTCTTCCATCAATTTTTTTCAATAATTCATTTGCGCGCTGTAATTTTATGAGTGCATCTTTTGTAATTCGATTCATACCATCCCCCATGTTTTGCCATGGTTCAGGTCTATATTTCACATCCATTTCGTTTTCATCCCCCAGCCGTATGGTGATTTCTACAACTTACTTAATCTTTCACGTAATTGTTCGTCCTTTTCAAGCATTTCCACGCATACATTTCCTACAACTTTCGCCGACCTCAAATAGTGTTCAGACAATTCAAGTGTTTTGTGTAATATATCAGGATATTTTTCAATTACTCTCATCGCTTCACCTTTTTGATAAAAATCACTGCTTAATAAACTCTCAATATTCGTTCCAATAACGTCTACATGGATTTTATATATATCTTCTAATTTCATTACTATATCAAGTAGTTCTTGAAAATTAACTAATACTTCTTCTCCACCACCAGAACCACCGTCTCCCATTGATACTTGCATTATTCAATACCTCCTAACGAAAATTGTCTCGGATCAACTAATTTTTTATACGGCATTTTTAACACGTCATACAATTTCTTATTTACCGCATAGAGACTCACCCAGTCATATCGATTACGTTCTACATCAATTTGAACGAAATCTTCTCCTTCAGTGAAATATAAGAAACATTCCCATTTTCCTCCTCTATTACTACGAGGCCTCGTATACGTTTCTATCGCTATAACGTCTTTATTTGATAAATCTTTTCCCTCAAATGTTTGTTGTTCTGCCTCTGTCATTCTCTTTGAGAAAAATGTATCTTCTATTTCCCTCGGTTCTCTCAATAAGAAGGGAATGCGTGTTAATAATGAAAAATATACGTCCGGTTTTGGTATGTAGTCGATCTCGTATTTTTTATTTGGTTCTATTTCTGTTAATACAGCCACTCGGTCTTTATCCTCTTTTAAAAAGCCAATTAATACATTATTCATTCTCGTGTATTCATGACAATTTTCATATTCCTTTAATAGTTCAATTATTTGAAAAGCTGCAGGGGTAATTCCATTTTCACTTGTAAGTAGGCCTTTTTCTTTTAAACTCGTAGTTGCTTTCGTGACACATTCTGCATCAAGTAAAATAATTGCGTCACGGTTTGGCAATCCAAATATATCGGTAACCCCAGCTGCACCTGCGAGAACATATAATTCAGCAGGTGCAAAACTCATTTCTTTCCCCATTCTTTTATCCCTCGTTTCTCCATCACAATTGTTTTATCGCCCTTACTTCCGATTTATCTCCGTACGTTTGAATGCTTTTATCTAACTCTTTCAAAGCTTTCGTATGTCCTTCAAATGCCTCTACCATTTCTGAATTATATTGAATGATCAAATCAAGATAACTTAAAAATGCATCTCTCGTTTTTCCATTCCATTTCGCACCTGTGACATATGCTTTTAAGTCTTTCGCTTGGTTTAAAGAATCCTTCATACCATTTTCAATGTTTTGTGCGTAAGAAATGGCACTTGCAGTGTTACTTCCTATAATTTCAACCTCTTTACCACTCATGTTCGTTCCCTCCATTCTTTGTATACTTAATGGATAAGTTTTTCAATTTCCTTTTTCTTTTCTTCAAAAGCCTTGGTCGCTGCGGCGTATGCTGACGCTTTCTCCGATTCTGCTTTCGCTTTATATTCCAAATACTTTGCATAAGCTGTACTTTTTGCAGATCCAATATCGCTTAATGCACTTTTAAAATAGGATAATACTGTATTTAAGTCTTCATCCTTTTCATGACGTTTTTGTTCAAATTCAACTGCCGGAATTTTATTAGCTTCTAAGCCATTACTTTTACTCTCATACTCTCTCTTCGCTGATTCAGCCTCTTGAATGAATTGCTTTAACTCTCTTTCTTTATCTTTTAAATAATCATGTAAATCATCATACCGATCTCGTTTCCTCGCACTTTCTGTAAAACCAGACGCATTTAAAAAAGCATTATACAATTCATCTAACATCTTTCTCCCCCTTTAGCACAATAACTATGTAGTTAAATCCGTATATTTAAACATGAATATTCATTACATTAAGAATTAACAAATATTTTTTTTACATATTGCTATTTTATCAAAGGGATTTTAACATTTCCATATTTTATGAATGGCTTTCGCATTTTTCTTCAATAAAGTGAAACTTTAATCAATATGACTATGTATTTATGTGCAGAAATAATAAAAAACACTGCCAGGCGCAGTGTTTTTTATTATTTCCTTTTATCCAATTCATTCATATTAAATCCTTGCTTGAGAGTAAGACCAGTTCTTTCTTATTTTCATCAACAACTATTTCTGGATAATCCCAATGAAGCGTACGAGTAGACTCCCTGATTCGTTTTACTATTCCTTTGGCTGTTTTATTTCTATATTCATTCCAATATTTTGGCTCAGTCGCTCTTAAAAGAACGATAGAAAAAGGATCTGATATGAATATCAGATCCTTAACTTTAATTTCTTAATACATACATCTTTTTACACGATAACTGGTTCGTACGTGCTCAAATTATCATACTCAGTTTTTACAATACTAGGCGGAAGGTTAACAAATCCTCAGATTTACCTTTTCTTGTAGCAGTGCATAATGTTTAATAAAATTAAAGCATATTTTTACTTACCAGACTTAATTTTTTCGTTATATTCTTCTAAAGTTAACCCTTTTTCTTTTAGATAAACGGCAACTTCTTTCCCTACATAACGATAGTGCCATGGCTCATACTTAATGCCAGTAATATTCTCTTTCTCTTTTGGATAGCGGAGAGTAAATCCATATTCTGCAGCATTCTTATCTAACCATTTGAATGCATCGGTAGTTTCAAATTTTGCATTTAAATCTTCTACAGTATTCTGCCATTCAACTGAAATAATGTCTAACGCTAATCCAGTATGATGTTCACTTGCACCAGGATACTGAAGATATTCCAATGCCTTAGCACTAGCCTCTTTATCCGTCAAACCTTGAGATTTATAGCTTTTAACTGAAGCATCATAATAAGTTTGTTGTAATTTTATAGCTCGATAACCTGATCTTAAATAAAGATTGATTCCCTCTTTTTTTGCAGCTGCTACCATATCCTGATAGGAAGTTGCAATTCTACTATCTATTTTCATATTTGGCTTCGCATTTTGGGTGATACTTGTTAATTCAATTCCTAGTTCCTTTGATAACATATGCTCTCTATTTACAAGGATAATTCTCCAATCATTAACATCAGAGATAGGTAAAACATCTTTTTTCTTCGCATGTATTTCATTTTTATTTTTATCGTTATTATTAGTAGTTGCCTGAGATGTTTGCTTTCCACTACAAGCAGCAAGACTCCATCCCATTGCTAATACCAATGCTAAAATTATAAATTTTTTAATTGTATCTCATTCCCTTTTGTTTATTAGTCTTTATACCAATTTCCCAACACGTCTCTAGGAATCTCCTTGAAATCCTTCAAAGAAACGGGGCCGACAAATTTTTTAATTCCATGTTTTTTAGAATTTTCATCCGAATAATCTTTTAAAAATTGAATTTTAAATTGTTTCTTACCATCAGCATAGTCGGTTACTGTCGGTACGATTGCCGCTTGTCGTATACCAAAAGTTTTATCTTCATACTTAACAAATTGTACATAAGATAATCCTCCAACTAATGTTTCTAATTTTTCTTGCGCAGAAATAAGATTTCCAAGAGAATAATAGATTAGCGTTTCATGTCCATCTTTATTTTGTTTCCACTCAATTGGTTGAATTACATGTGGATGATTTCCAATTACTACATCTACACCTAAATCTGTTAAATATTGAGCAACTTCTTTTTGTTGCTTTGAAGGTGTGGAGGTATATTCTACTCCCCAATGCACCATAACAATCACCATATCAGAGCTACTCTTTGCCTTTTCCACATCATTTTGTATCGCTTTTTTATCAATTAAATTTAAAGCCCAAGACTTATCAGCTGGAATTTTAATTCCATTCGTACCATATGTATAATTTAGTAACGCAAAACGAATACCATTTTTTGTAATCGTTTTTATTTCATTACGCTCGTTTTTACTCTCATTAATACCTACCGGGATAACATCCGGATATTTTTTCCAGTATTCTCTTGTATTCGCAACACCTTTAATACCCATATCCATAGCGTGATTTGTCGCTTGCGTCACTATATTGAATCCAGTGCCCACTAAAGATTGGCCTACTTCTTCAGGTGTATTGAAAGTCGGATATCCTTGTACTTTTAAATTATTCCCGGCAATCGGAGTCTCCTGGTTCACTATAGCAAGATCACTTGATTTAACAGCTTTTTTGATATTTTCATAAATATAATTATAATCATATGAACCGTCTTTTTGTTTGCCATCTTTAATTACTGCGTCATGATATAAATTATCACCCGTAGCTATTAAATTCACAACCGATTGTACTTTTTTATCTTCCGTAAAATTAGGAGACTGTTGGATAGGACTTTTCTCTACCCAATTTGGTGCTTTTAATGATGTATCTATATTGGATTCAGCCGGTGGTAATGAAGCTTTAGATGTCTTAACATCAGTATTACCACAAGCGGTTAAAAGCACTAAAAAAATAAGACATACTAAAAAAAACTTTTTACTTCTCTGTAAAGTATCTAACATGTGATCCTCTTTTCTGTTTTATTCCTTATAACCTGTTCTAACAAATCATTCTTTAAAAAAACGTATTTTGGTTTTACCCTTAATTATGGAAGGACACTCTGTTACACCTGCTTCGGAATATACTAATAATTGTTTTCCGCTTTCTAGCAATCTATCGATTCCATCAGAAGTAATAGATTACTAGAAAAACATAATCCATCAGGATGTCGACTAGTTTGATATACCTATTCCAATTGCAATAACTCGTTTAATATTTAAACAAGATAGGAGAATCGTTCATATAGCCTCTTCTCTCGCTTTATGTTTAAGGTGCCTCCAAAAAAGGGATCGTTGCTGTACCCCTTTGCATAGTGCGAAATTTTTGTAACTAATTTCTTTCATTCAAGCGACAAACATTATACCGATAACAATAAGTAAGACCCAAGAACTTATTTTACCAATATACGAAAAAAGTAGCAATCTTTTGCCCCATATAAAGAAGCCAATTAGGAGAAATGAACGAGAGATTCATTCTATTCAATTCCTTCATTGATTAATAAAAAAACAAGCCACCCAACTATTGGATGGCTCTATACTATAAAGAGAATTTGTTATTGGATTACTTCAATTTCCCTTCAAAAACAATCTTCCTACCGCACGGCTCAACTACTGTTTTGCCGTCTTTCTTTACTTCATGAAAGATTGGCTCTTCCATACGACGAGACGGAGCGTATCCTTCTTGTTCCATACGTGCTAAGCAGTCTGTAATTGTTTCATTTTCAAGTACTTCAAATTTCTTTTTATTAGGTTGTTTTGTCATGCCCTAACCTACTTTCTATTTTTCTTGATGCGAATTGATTTTTCATGTAGACCATATATAACATTGCGAGAATTCCCATTATAATCATAACCGCAATAAAAAAGCTTGTATACTGTATTTTTTCTATAAATACGCCGCCTAATACAGGTCCCATAATACTTCCTAAACTAAAAGCGATTCCGGATAATATATTACCTGCTGGTAGTAAGTGTCTCGGTAATAAATCAGTCATAAATCCAAGCCCTAAAGAGAAGCACGATCCAATAACCATACCCGCTAAAAGCATGCAGGCAAAGACGATCCAGTAATATTGATCAAATACGGCGGCAAGTAGAAAAATGCCCGTACTTATGCTAAACGTCCACGTTAATATACGGTCCCTTCCGTATTTGTCACTTAATATACCGAGCGGAATTTGTGTAATAATACCCCCAACTGCAAATGCTGGTAATAAGAAGGATACATCTGAAACAGACCACCCTTTACGAAGTGCGTATACTGGTAAGTTACTGTTTAACATCGCTTCAAGTACGCCATATGCAAGTGGACCTAGCAATGCAATCCATCCTAATCCAACAACTTGTTTATAACGAGAAAATGATGATTCACTCTTCACTTCTCTTTCATCTTGCGCTGGGAATGCATTTTTTGTTGGAAGTAGTAAAAGCCAACCTATTAGACAAAGTATAGTAGATATAATAAATGGTGTTGCAAGACCGTACTGCACAGTGCTTGCTAAATACGGACCAACGGCAAAACCAATTCCGAAGAATACACCATATATCGATACTTGTCTCCCTATTTTACTTGGGTCTGATGTTGTCGTGATCCATGTTTGTGTTCCGACATGAAGCATATGATCTCCGACTCCAACTAGAAATCTAAGGATAAACCATACCCAAAACGAAAATGTTTGTGTAAAAAAGAATAATGAAATAATAACGAGAAACCCACCTATAACAATAATCGGCTTCATTCCAAACCTTTGCATCGGTTTTTCAAGAAACGGCGAAATGACTAATATCCCAATGTACAATGCCGTCGCATGAATACCATTAATACTTGAACTAACCCCTTCTTGTTCAAAAATCATTGCAATGGCAGGTAAGAGCATTCCTTGTGACAAACCCGAGATTGCTACAATCCCAACCATAATCCAAAAAGTAAAACGCATTGACATCCCTTTCCCTCTCCTTCTCACGCTTCCACTTTTCATTATAAACTGTTTCTGCAAATGCGTGTACGAATATTCATAATAAAAAAGAAGCTAAAAGAATGAACCTTTTAGCTTCCTATCCTTCCCAAACTTGCGCTTTCACATTGTAATGAAAGTGTTTAAAATATGGATTTTCATAAAATGAAGGTCCATATAAGTAATGTTGCATATGAGCTGTTAGTGGCTGCTGCATCTGTAAAGGAACTACAGCTGGTGAAACTTGCATATACATCGGATCTATCATTATTTTTGTATAGATATGATGATTATATGGCGAATAAGCGATTAAGGATGGTTTATGCATTGATAATCTCCCCTTATACATACAAATGTTATAGTATATGCAACACTTCTCATTTCGGGGATTATTTCTGTTCTAACCAATCCTCTACATGTTTTATAAATACATCTAAACAATCAATAAACGGCGAGTGTCCGCAATCTTCTAATACCTTCAACTCTGCATTTGGCAAATGTTTCGCTAATTCCTCACCGACTACTTGCGGTACGACATAATCTCTATCACCTTGTATGACGAGTGTTGGCGCTTTAATACGATGAATTTGCTTACTTCCCCCTACAACCCCGTTATGTTCATCTGAAATATTAAATGTAATGAGCGCATAATTCACATCTACGAAATTACGTTGCGTTAACATATCATCTAAATACTTTTCATAACGGTCCGGTTCAGGTTGATTATGTGTATATATTAATAGATTCCATACTGTACGGTAATATAGTTTGTTCATATTTTTTATCGCGTCTAATACTGGAGCGATTTGTACTGGATCTTGCGCAATTTCTTCTTTCGTCTTTACTAAACTTGATACAATCGGCTGCCCATTCGTATCTTTTTTAAAGATTGGGTATCCTTTCATTCCTACTGATTCTACTAAAATTAACTTTTCTACAAAAGTTGGGTGGTTCGCTGTAAATTGCATCGCAACGCCACCGCCCATTGACCAGCCCATTAATGAGAATTTCTCTAGCTTTAACTCGTCGATAAATAATTTTATATCTTCTACAAAGTCTTGTAATGAATCTATGGACTGATTATACGTTGATTGTCCAAACCCTCTTAAATCAAGAGCGTAAATATGGTATTGATCTTGCAACTTTTCAATAACTAAATCCCAATGTTGTGACGATGTCATGTTCCCGTGAATGAGTAAAAGAATATCTGTATTTCGCCTTCCAACTTCCTGATATGCAATCGTTTCTCCGTTCGATAGTGAAACAAACTCCATTGTTGCAGGCTTAATCATCACAAGTTCCCCCATTCTATTTAATAGAAAGAAAATTCTTTACTTAATTAAAGAATAGCACGTAGAATGTACGTTCGCAACATAAAACCTATAAGAATTTTTTACATAAATCAACATGTCTATTACTAGACAATTATTATAAAAAAGTATATAGTTAGCTAGGTAACTAATTTGAAAGGATCAAAATACATGGACGAAAAACAACATTTTTTTCACATCGTCAGCCAGACTTCTCGAAAGTTTACGAAGAAATTTAATGAACGTGTATCTCCAACAGGGTTATTTAGTGCGCAATGGGCTGTTATTTTCCGCATTAATCAAACTGGTTCTTGTACGCAAACAGAATTGTGCCAGTATTTAAATGTTGAATCACCAACGATGACTCGTACGTTAACACGTATGGAAACGATGGGATGGATTATTCGTACAGAAGGTAAAGATCGCCGTGAGAAGCTCATTTCTTTATCCGAAACAGCGATAAAGATGATTCCAATATGGCAAGAAGAAGTTGATACTTTCGAAGAAAAAACGCTAGAAGGTATTAACGAAGATGATTTACATCAAGCATTTCAAGTGTTACAACAAATTATTAAAAATTTAGATTAAATTGGAGGGATGACGATGCAAAGTGAGAAACTTTGGACGAAGGATTTCCTCGGAACTTGTTTTAGTAGTCTATTTCTCTTCTTAACGTTTTACATGCTTATGACTACTCTGCCTGTCTATGTAATAGACGGCCTAAAAGGAAAACCTGAGGAAATTGGTTTAGTTGCAACTGTGTTTCTTATTTCTTCTGTTTTATGTAGACCATTCACAGGAAAATGGCTCGATGATTTAGGAAGAAAGAAAATATTATTTATTTCACTTTCATTATTTTTAGCCGCTACTGTTATGTATTTCGGTGCGCAAAGTTTATTCTTATTACTTGCCCTTCGCTTCTTACACGGTATTGGGTTCGGGATGGCAACGACAGCTACTGGTACGATCGTAACTGATGTTGCGCCAGCTCATCGACGAGGCGAAGCACTTGCATATTTCGGCGTATTTATGAGTCTACCGATGGTAATTGGTCCTTTTTTAGGTTTAACAATTATTTCTCATTTTTCGTTTACTGTGTTATTTATCGTTTGTTCCGTATTTTCATTACTTGCATTTTTATTAGGACTACTTGTCGATATTCCTCACGAAGCACCTGTTAGCAAACAAAAACGTGAAAAAATGAAATGGAAAGACTTAATCGAACCATCTTCTATTCCAATTGCACTTACAGGATTTGTTTTAGCCTTTTCTTATAGTGGTATTTTATCCTTTATTCCTATTTATGCGAAAGAACTCGGTTTAAGTGAAATTGCAAGTTACTTCTTTATTTTATACGCACTTGTTGTTGTCATTTCTCGTCCATTTACAGGAAAGATTTTTGATCGCTTCGGTGAAAATGTACTCGTTTACCCTGCTATCATTATTTTCACAATCGGAATGTTCATATTAAGCCAAGCACAAACTTCATTTTGGTTCCTTGGCGCAGGTATGCTAATCGGTTTAGGTTACGGGACATTAATTCCGAGTTTCCAAACGATTGCGATTTCTGCCGCTCCAAACCATAGACGTGGTTCTGCGACAGCTACGTATTTCTCATTCTTTGATAGTGGTATTGGTTTTGGTTCTTTCATTTTAGGTATTGTCGCAGCGAAATCCAGTTATCATAATATGTATTTTATCGCAGCTATTATCGTTGCGTTCACTTTACTTTTATATTATGGATTACACGGACGAAAACAAAAATTCAAGAAACAACCTACAGACGGAAAAATTTCCGCTTAACGTTAATAAGGAAAGTAAACTTCCCCGTTTACTTTCCTTATTTTGTATTTCTTTCAAGACGAGCGTATACTTATAGTAGAAATAAAAAGGAGGGCCATATATGAAACTAAAAAGATCTCCCCTACTCTTACTTATACTAACATTCATATTTGTAATTACAGGGCTTGGGTTTACTTACTTCAAACAAAATAAAACGACCCCATCAAAACATAATGTGACAAAAGAAAACTGGTTAAATGACCCTTACTTACGTTGGTCATATACCCATATGAAAGAATTCACTTTAGTTAATAACGTAAAAAACAATCCTGACCAAATTGCTCACTTCCCTTCCGCATTGCAAAACTTAGACGATTTTGCTGTGGAGCGTAGATTCGGAAATACAACTCCTCTAAAAAAACTTTTAGACGATAACAAAACAGATGCTTTTGTCGTTGTACATAATGGACAACTTGTTTACGAACGATATTTCAATGGGTATAAACAGAATGAACCTCATGGTATGGCATCATTAGCAAAAGTCTTTACCGGGGCAATTATACAATCTCTCGCTGAAGAAAAACGTATTGACTTAGAAAAAACAGCTGACACTTACATAAAAGAATTAAAAAACACACCGTTCGGTAATGCCACACTTCAGCAATTAATGGACATGCAAGTTTCAGCTGAATATCCTACTCATGGATATGAGCAACCTGGGCTAGAAAATCAAGATGCACAATTATATTTAGCTAGCAATATTTTACCCCGCGGCAAAAATTACGACGGTCCCATGAAAATTTATGATATGTTACGGGAAGCCGAAGAAACTGCACCGCCTGGTTCTTCCTTTTCTTACAATAACGGATCAACAGAAACGCTCGCTTGGATTATTAGAACTATTACTGGTAAATCACTAGCTGAAAATGTAAGTGAACGAATTTGGTCTCAAATTGGTATGGAAGAAAACGCGTATTACGTTACAGATGAAACAAAAGTAGAACAAGCTAGTGCTGGATTAAATGCAACTGCTAGAGATATGGCGAGATTTGGGCAATTACTATTAAACAACGGGGAATATAACGGAAAACAAATTCTCCCTTCTTCTATTACAGAAAGTGTAAAAAATGTACAAGAAGGTGAACTTGAAATTAGTAGTGGCGCTTCTATTTCTTATCATAATCAATGGTGGATTCCCCACAATGAACAAGGTGCTTTCGAAGTGTTAGGTAGTTACGGACAAACACTTTACATCGATCCGAAAGCCAATATGGTAATCGTTCATTTCTCTTCTAACGCAACGCCAAGTAATGAAATACATTCGGTTTATTCAAATATGTATATTGATATTGCACATCATTTAGAAAAGCTTCCACAGTAGTGGAAGCAGGAGTTTAAACCTTGCACAGTTATGACTATTCAATTGAACACTCGATCTGTTGTGCTAAAACGTCAATATAGTAAAAAAGGATCTCTCTTGATATAGAGAGATCCTTTTTTTTATTTCTTCTTCTTTTCTGTCGGTTGGCTTTGTTTAGCGAAATTAGATGAATCATCGAAATTTGGTTGCTTTTTACCTGCATTATTACTTCTACCTTTTCCCATATGTAATGCACCTCCCCTCATCCTTACTATTCCCAATAAAAAACTCCTCTTGCGTTCAGGAAAAAATTTTTATTGTCGCTTATTAATAATGTCCAACAGTTCTCGTAGTACTTCCAACACTCTCGGTTCTGCCATACCATATTGTATACTTTCAACCATAATGTTAATGGTGATCATCATGCTGAGCTTGATAAAGAACAGCTTGTGGATAAAAAACCGTACATTCCATACATGTGAAAGAAGTTTTAGTGGTATTTTGACTCATCCAAGCATATAAAGTAACTAAATACTTGCTTGGTACCTATCTGTTTGTTGCACAAAACCAACATCCCTAGTAATCTCTCGTAAGATATTTGGAGATAACAATCTTTAAAATTCTTAAGCAAATAATTGTAATTCATCAGATACAAGAATAGACATAAAAAAACGCTATCCTTTCCTATATATTTATAGAAAGAATAGGTTTTTTCATTTTAATAGTATTACTTGATAGTATTGGCATTCCTATTAAAGCTAATATACAAATAACATCAATAAACTTGTAACTATGCCAACCCAAATGCAAAGAATGAAACAATAACCCATAATGTCTTTAATTTTCAATCCCAGCACACCTAAAAGAGGTAATGCCCAGAACGGCTGAATCAAATTTGTCCATGCGTCCCCCCAACCTACCGCCATAGCGATAGTAGCCGGATCTACACCTAACTTCAATCCTGCCGGGACCTGCAGTGGTCCTTGTAAAGCCCATTGCCCCCCGCCAGATGGCGCCAATAAGTTTACCAACCCGGCTGACCAATATGTAAATATATCAAATGTATCCTTTGACGCAATGGATGCCATCCATTCAATGATTGAGCTTCCCAAACCTGAACTACCTAAAACAGCAATAATCCCTGCATAAAATGGAAACTGTAAGATAATTGGAGAAATGGATTGCGCAGATTCTTTGAATCCTTGTGCAAAGTTACCAAGAGAACCATGTAGGAGCAAACCAAGTGACAAGAAAAACAAATTAATGATATTTAAATCTAAACTATGACCGTTCATGAATTCATAAACACAATACAACGTGCCGATTGCGCCTAATATTATTCCTAAAACTGGTGTCCATTCCAGTTTTTCCGCAGGAGTTAAACTTTTTTGAGGAGGTTTTACAAAAGAATTTGTATCAGTTTCGATTGCTTTATAGCTGATAATCCCACTTTTAGGAGCCATAAGTACAATAATAATTGGCATCGTGATGAATAGAGTGAAAAAAATAATTAAAGTAGAGTAACTAAAGATTGTTTGTGAGGTAGGAATAATTCCAATCATATCTACAAGAAAATGATCCTTTGTGGCAATTGTCAGGCCAATAGAACTGGAGAGACCTGCGCTATATAAGGCTGTCGGAGCATAAGCAGCTGCTACAAGTAATGGAAAATGTGCATTCGCATTCTTTTTTGCTACTTCCTTTGCAATGATAGCTCCCACAACTACGGCTAGACCCCAATTGATATAGTATGCAATTGCACTGATCAAAAATGTCATCGTATAGGCCTTTTGAGGTGTATCGGCTAACTTTGCAACAGACTGCAAGGCTCTATTAATAAACGGGACAGAAGCTAACGTCATCCCTGTAACCATTAGCAATACCATTTGCATTGTAAACGTTAAATAAGTCCAAAACCCATCCCCCCAAGATTTTACGATTTTGTACGGATTTGAGGGATTCATCAACAAAGCTATAATGAAAGTAAATAAAGTGAGCAGCACTGCAATAACAAAGGCATCCGGGACATATTTCTGAGACCATCTCGAAAATATATTTGCACATCGTGTAAGCAACGATTCTTTCTTTTCTGGTTCTGAATTTGTCTCCATTAAGGAATGTTTCATAAATATTCTCCTTTCTAAATTTTAATAAGGTAAATATAAATAACATTCCACAAAAGAAAATAAAATCCTTTTGCACTTGCTGCATATTAATCAACTAGATCAATATTCAAATACCGTTCCTTTCAACCTTTCTGGGCATTACCAGCATTAGCGATAGCTGGTTTAGGTGCTCGTGACATTATGGGATTTTGTGTTGTGAACTTACTATATGCGGGTTTTATCATTTAGTCTATACTTCTTATTTATTTAAACGAAAAGCTAGTTTTATACTAGTTTTTTTACATAATAAATCATTTATTTCCCATGCAATTTATAACTGTATTCCACTCTACGTCCTTAAGATGTAATGCCTCAAACGCAAAAAAATCTTCACACACTTTTTCAATTAGATATGGATTTTCCCTCAAAAAATTCCACTGTAATACTTTAGGAAGAAAATGCATTTCATATTCTTTACTTCCCCGTACTACCTCATCAACTTCTCTTTCACAAATTCCTCTTATCAAGTAGTCATTTCTTAACTCAATTTGAATTTGTTGAAATGTATCGCTGCATTTTTTCAATTGAAGTAAACGCGTAACATACTTCCGAAAAAGTTCGCCATCATACTGAACACAGTTTATAATACGGTCGACTTCATTCATAATGTACGAGCCTTTTCTTCTATTTGTAATAACCATTTTTCACGCTTTGATACTTTACTCGTTTTCACAGATTGAAACACTGACCGTTTTATATCGCGAATGCCACAAAAACGTAAAACACCTCTCTTCATCATAATCCAATCTGCTGATCGATATAACAATGCGACGTACCATAGAGGCGAGTCTAACGTATTAATAACCCACGCTTTTTTCCCTTGCAATAATCCTTTCGGCAGAACCCCTTCATATTTATAAGCAAATCCAGCTACGAAAATACGATCGATAAATCCTTTTAAAATTGCTGGCATCCCCCACCACCATATTGGATAGATGAATAAAAGTGTATCTGCTTCTTCTACTAACGTTCTGTACCGAGCTGTTTCTTCTTCATTTACTAAATCACGTCTTTTCTTCTCTTCATGAAATACGAGGACTGGATCAAATTGTTCTTTGTATAAATCAAGTACGGTAACTGAATGATTTGTTTCCTGTAGTCCTTTTTGCACATGATTTAAAATCGCCGCGTTAAAACTTGAAGGATTAGGATGAGCGTATACAATTAGTACATTCACTACATAACAACTCCCTCTATAAGTTAAAGTTTCCCCTTCTTTAACAACTTCTCTACAATTTGCACGTTTTTCGAACTTTGTAATAAACGGTTTAATACAGTAAGTAACTCTTCCTTTTCTAAATCTTTCAGTTTCTCTTTAACTGCACTCTCACCAGTGCCTTGCATATCATAAACAACTGCCGCCATATGTTTACAATAATTTTCATAGGGACACTCACAGTTACTTTCTGAAAAATCTTTGAGGTCGATAACGACTTCATAATTTCCTGCATTACCATTCACAAAAGCAAATACTTTATTATCATGTACTTCAACATCTTCTACATGTCCATCTTCATAATATTCATATCCTCTATCAATAATATATTTCGGAATATGCCTATATAGTTCTTTTATTAAATAAGCATACATAACAACACCTCTTCCTTTAATTCCCTTTTGACTTCTAGAGCCCCTGCATGTTATTCTAATAACTGTCAAATAGCAAGTCTATATGACAAAATGACTGACACCTATTCGGCGAAGGTGTCTCTTTTCATTTGCAGCCGATATGAATTGCCTCTTTCAGGCACATTCAATTTTTGACACTACACACTCAACACCATTCCCTGTATCAGGCTGCTTTAGCAGTCTTTTACTCTACATACTCCGTTATTTTAAGAAAAAAAGAGAGCTTAGCTCCCTTTTCTCGCCTTATACAATACCCCTTTTTCAGCATAGAGATATTCATCAGCTAATGTAATTTTCCCATCCAGTTTTAGTTCGTCTAATAATCTTGATAAATAAAATTGATGCAACATCTTTTTCGTGAATTTTCCTTCATGATGCGAAACGATATGTTCTTGAATATCTAACAATGATATCGGCTTATCTTGCTCTATCATATATTCATAAACTGTACTACGCAGTTTTACGTATTTTTCGAGTGTCACAGTAATGCGCAACCCCTTTCTTCTTAATATAAATTTTCGTAATCGGTTTTTTTGCAATAAAAAAACCTCTCCGATAAGAAGAAGTTACGTATATATCTTCGTCTTATCTCCCAGAACAAATATGTTCTGCTGGAATTAGCACCTGCATCGCGGTTGCTGGGTTTCATCGGGCCAGTCCCTCCACCTCTCTGGATAAGAAAATATTCACTTAATTCTTACTATACGTAATTCCACTTTAATTGTCAAACAAATATAATAAATATAACAAATTATATTTTCTTCCTTACTGTTCATACTACCCATATACGAACATGCAAGGAGGATTATGAAATGCATCAAAATGCTCGCGGATATGTACAAGATTCTTTTCAATCATTACAAGAAGCTAAAAATTGTTTAGAAGAAGCGCTCGAAACAGTTGAAAAAGATTTTAATCGCGCTCGTATTGAACAATCACTTTATGCTGTTGAACAAGCTATTCAACGTTGCGAGTACACCGTTCACATTTTAGAAAAAGATTAAAAACTTCCCATCTATTGATGGGAAGTTTTTTCAAATGGCATACTTCATAATTATTGCCGTTATGATTAAAAAATATACAGAATTAGCAATTTCTAAAATTCCTACTTTTATAATAGAAATTTTTTTGCCATACAACACAATTGCTCGAATGACACTTGGTATAAAAATAAGAGAACACCACGGATTAATCGCAAATACAATTATCGTTAATAAGATATGATATCCCCAAGATATAAGACGATACTTCGGGTTATTTTTTTCACGAATCATCGTTTTCACATAGAACGTACTACCTAAAAAGTATAAAAATGAAATAAGTGCAATGAATAAAGCTGTATGATCGATTTGCTTCATTGAAAAGTAATAACTAATTAACCCACCGATACAAAACACAATGATTGCACAAATATCATTTAATAGTGCTCTTTCATTTTTTTGACGGGCGTAATACATATTCACTATAAATAATGGAATCATTACTATTAAGAATAAAAGAATTCGCCACTCATATAATAAAGAAATCATCCCAAATAGGAACGCAATGCTGAAATAAACAATGGCAGCTTGTAAAAACTCTTTTTTTCGTCTTTGCTTTATGTACGTAAGAAATGGATACGTGGCTAAATAGATAAAAAACCACGCTAAAAACAATGGAATATGATAAATAGTAGGTTTCCCAAGTATGACACTTAATAAAAAAGGAATAACAAGCATGGCCCATGCACCATGTTGCTTCGGAATAACTAACTTCATTAACTATACACCTCACTTTTGAAAAAAGTTCTCACCTACCATTATACAAATAATTTTATATAATAACGGATGCATATTAAATCAATTTTTTGACAAAAAAATGCTCCTTACAATATGTAAGAAGCATGAAAGAGGCAAACGAATATGTAAGTCGCGACCCTACCTTATATGAGTATGCTTTTCTATGTCACGTTATGCTCATCTAATATACCGTATTTCTTTTTAAATCTTGTAAGAATCGTAATCCATGAAGTACTAAATAGTAATAAGAAAATAACATTCGAAATCGCATGGCTCAAATCAAAGTAAAAACTTGCGATATAATACGAAATGACAGTTTCCCACGTTGCTTCTCGTATAAAACCGAGAAGGCCCCAGAAATTCATAATCCAGCCAAATAAAAAGCCAACAATTACTCCGTAAAGAAGTCTTCCCCATAGCTTTTTCATAAAAAATGTATTACGAAGTAGACCTGCTATAAAACCAATCATGCCCCATGAAAACATTTGCCACGGTGTCCATGGACCTTGTCCTAAAAAAATATTGGATACGATTGCTGCTGTAGCACCAATCATAAAACCAGTTTCACTTCCAAATACAATTGCAGAAACGATAATGACAAAAGAAGTTGGTTGTACACTTGGTAAAATAGAAAATGGCACCCGGCTTACTGCTGCAATTGCCGCTAATACAGCAACGAGAACAATTTCACGTGAAACAAACGCCTTTCTTTCAAAACGGATATAGAAAGGTAACATAATAACTGCTAATATAAACAAACTACTTAACATGTAATAACCGTCCATGACAAGTGTCGTAAGAAGTAATGTGCCGATTATTACTGCAAAGATACATATTATGAATGCAACATATCGTTTGGACACGCTTCGTACACATCCTCCCACGTTAATGCATATGGCAATTCTTTTCGAATGAATCGATTAATAGATGTTGTATAAAAGAAGTTGCCGCTAAAAAATTCTTTCGGTGCATCATTCATAATGACTGTTCCATCAAATAACATCATACATTGATCCACGTATTTCGCTGCAAACTCAATATCATGCGTTGCCATTACAATTGTTGTACCTTCTTTTTGTAGCTTCCTAAATAGTTCTCCTACTCTTTCTTTCTTCCATGGATCCAACCCCTTTGTCGGTTCATCAAGTAATAATAAAGTCGGCTTTGATAATAACGTCGTACATAATGCAAGAAGTTGTTGCTCTCCTCCGCTACAATCGTGCGGATGGCGTTCTTTAAGCGAATATAACCAAAACTGTTTTAGCGTATCTTCTGCTATTTCTTTTCCTTGTTCTCCGTATAATTCACGTGCACGTTCATACACTTCTTCCCACACTGTATCAAATGTAAAATGATAATATGGATGCTGCGATACATACCCAATACTTTTAAATCGTTCTTTCGAATCAATTTTATGTATCACTTTCCCATTCCACTTTACTTTCCCTCTTCTCGCTTTTTGCAATCCCGCTAAAATCGTTAACAGTGTAGACTTACCTGTACCGTTCTTCCCAACGAGCGCTACCCATTTTCCTTTTTCAATCGAAACTGATAAATCACGTAAAATAAGCGGACTATTTTTTTCATATTGGAACGAAATATGCTCTGCGCTTAAAATTACCTCTTGCTTTTCACTTTGTGCTATTGGCTCATTTCCATATGATATCGCTGAAAAATTATTCATTTTCATTTGCGCCTCTCGCACCGTAAACGGAATATCTCTCACATTCCACTCTAAAAATAGCCTTGGAATTTGCGGAATAAATGGACGGAATGTTTCTACTCCCCACATATTCGTAATAACAGTTTTAGGACTACCATCATACATAATACAGCCATTATCCATACAAACAACGCGTGTTGCAAGCGGGATAACTTCATCTAAACGATGTTCACTTAAAATAATCGTAATTCCAAGTTCTTCATTAATCCGTTTTAATAATCCTAAAAACTCTTTTGCAGCAATTGGATCTAACTGCGCTGTCGGTTCATCTAATAATAGCAATTTCGGCTGCATAACTAATACCGCAGCTAAATTAACAAGTTGCTTTTGCCCACCAGATAACGTGTGAACAGATTGATGCAATAAATCTTGAAATCCTAAAAAGCTAATAAGCTCTGCTATTCGTTTTTGAATAATATGTGATGGTAACCCAATATTTTCTAAAGAAAATGCTAATTCTTGAATAACTGTATCCATTACGAGTTGATTTTCTGGATTTTGAAATACCATACCAATTTCTTGAGCAGATAACAAATCAGGTACATTTTCTAATAAAGTACCATCATAATATGTATCCCCAGTACGCTTACCAATTGGAAGTAATTCTTTTTTAAAATGTTTTAATAAAGTCGTCTTCCCGGATCCTGATCCGCCGGCAAGTGCAATAAACTCTCCTTTTTGAACAGAAAGAGAAATATGCTGTAACGCTTTTTCGTTTTCATCAGCATATACAAATGATAAATTGTTTATTTCTGCATGCGCCACCATAACCATTCCCTTCCTTCCATTATAATTGGTAAACTAATAAACATCGTAAATACGATAAACATCATCCCATCGTATTGCTGAAATAAAATAGATTCGACTTTCGGATAAATGATTAACTTTCCTCCGCCATACGTACTACATATGATAGCAATTATAAATAGAATACTTAAATAACTGAGCGTATACCAATCTCGTTTTTCCATTCTATAGCGAATATATGTCGTACGTTTCGTTACACCAAATCCACGAGCTTGCATAGAATCTGCCGTTTGCAGTGCATCTTCCAATGAACAAATTAATAATACTTGCAGCAATTGCATACCATTTTTGACGCGTTCAATTATCGAACCTGAATCTACCTGCACACCTTTCGTCTTTTGAATGAGTGTGATTTTCTTTAATCGCCTTATAAACAAAGGAACAAATCTCACTGTAATCATCGTTAACAATGCAACTTTCGGTGAAATTCTTGAAAACAAATATAAAAATTTATGACTGGAAATAATATCATTGTATGACGCAAACGTAAACATAACTGCAACTAGTAATAACCCCATTACTATTCCAAACATAATCGCCTCAAGCTTAATACGGCTATCACCTAACCAAAATAACGTAGTTCGACCTCTATGCGTTAATAACGAATTAAATAAAATTACCACAAAGAAGAAAACAATTGTGCTCGGTAGCATCTTTCTTATCTTTTCGCTATTTCCTTGCATCACATTTAACATAATAATTAATACTATTGCTCCAATTAAAAAAAGAGGATGAAGACACATCATACATAGTATCATCACCCCGATATAATAGAAAAAATTCACAAAAGGATGTAAAGAAGAAAAACTTATTTTCATAGCCCTTTACCGAATGCCTTTCTTATTGTAATACGTATACCCACTCAATTGTATCTCCTGGTTTTACCGTAGCTACACCAGCACTATGGTTTGGAAAAGCACCGTTCACACGATATTTCCATCCACTAGTATCCGCAATATCTTTTTCATATAAATCATTAATACCTTTTACATAAATACTATCTCTAGATCCGCTTGCATCAACATCTAATCCTGTACGTTGCAATACTTTATACACTGTATCACCTTCTTGTACATCCATCTTTTTCGCACCCATTATATATCCGTTATTTCCTTTTACCGAGATTGTTACTTGTTTTGCTTGCGGTTTCGGTACTGGTACTGAATCTGGTTTTGGTGGTTCAGGTTTTGGTACTGCCGGAGTCGGTATCGTTTTCTCCGCTTTATTCAGATCTTCTTTTTGCTCCTGCTTCGGTGTTTCTTTCGGCTGATTCACAACCTTTGCTTCTTCTTTTACTCCTGATGCTTTCGGTTGTTGTTTCTCTTCTTGTGCTTGTTGCTGCTCTGGTTGCTTATTTACAGCAGGTTGCTCTTTCGGTTGTTCCTGTTGTTTCTCTTCTTTCTTTACCTCTGGTTGTACCTGCGGCTTTTCCTCTTTCGGCTTCTCTTCTACTTTTTGTTCTTGTTTCTCTTTCTGCTCTTCTTGCTGCTTTTGCTCTGATTCAGCTTGCTTTTCTTCTGTTTTTTCTTCCGGATTCGCTTCATCTTGTTGTTCTTCTTGTTTCGCTACCTCTTCTTGCTTCGGTTCTACCTTCTTCTCAGGCTTTACAGCTGCCTCTTCACATCCGGCAAGTAGCCCGAGCGAAAGCAGTAAAGAAATGAACCATTTCACCTTACTTATCATATCTCTCACCTTTCATACGAAAATTAGGAGCAAATAATTGCTCCTAATTTTTTGTTAAGCTGCTTTACGTCTCCATAATACATATGCAGAAGCAATACATAATACACCCATACCTACTTCTGTTGCTGCACTATGAGAAGATGCTCCTGTTTTTGGTAGACTGTTACCGTTTCCGATTTTTTTATTCTTAACCGGTTCGTTATCTACAACTACTTTTAGATTTTCATCTTTTGTTTCTTGTTGTACTTGTTTTTGTTCTTTCGGTTCTTCAGTAACTTCTTTTTCTACTACATTATTTTCTGGTTCAACGACCTTTTCTGGCTCTTCAATCGGTTTTGGCTTAATTACATCACCAACGTCTACATTAGACCAATCATAAATAGATTTTCCCATTTCCTTAAATTGAAGTAATGCTAAAAGAGCCTGTTCTGTAGCCATTCCGTTACCATTTTGATCACTTGGTAACCATTTAAATTCACCATTTGAAAGTTGATATGATAATAGGTTTTGCATTGCCTTATGAAGACGGTTTTGATCTACATCTTTAACAAGCGATAATCCAATAATTGCTTGCGCAGTACTATTTGAATTTTCTTGTCCATCAGCTGAAAAACCGCCATTTTGCAGCTGTTCGTTATATAAATACGCAACAGCTTTTTGTATAGCTGGTTTCACATCTGATCGCTCTTGATAAGGAGCTAATGCTGATAAAACCATACCTGTTACATCAACGCTACTAGCACTATCTTTACTACCTGAACTATTATAAGTCCATCCACCGTCTGTATGCTGATTATTTAACAGTGCTTCCACTAGAGCAACTCTGTTCCATTTTGATTCAACTGGAATCTCATACTTCTTCGTATCAAATGCAAGTAAAGCAAATGCATAACCTGTAACAGAATTCACTTTATCTGACTCATACAATTTTTGAACTAAATTATGTCCACCTACATTTTTAGGGTCTGCACTCATTGCATTCATCATAATAATTGTTCTAGCTAAATCTGTCGCTGAAAAACGATTAATGCGCTTTTCTACTTTTTCAGTTACTGACTTAACATAATTTAATTTTGCCTCAATTGGCACATTCTTTCCAGAACGAGAAAGCGCTACAGCTACCCAATCACTTTCAATTCCATCTTGTAACATCTTATCTGATGTTTTAGAAATGGCTTCGTTTAATTGTGCACTTGGATCTTGAATGTTCTCTTGCTGTGGTTGTTCTGTTTTTTTCCCATCTGGCGTTTTACCGTCTTGATCACCTTGGTTTTTCTCATCTGGCGTTTTACCGTCTTGGTCACCTTGGTTTTTTCCATCTGGTTTTTCACCGTCTTGGTCACCTTGATTTTTCCCATCTGGCGTTTTACCGTCTTGGTCGCCTTGGTTTTTCCCATCTGGCGTTTTATCATCTTGACCTTCTGATTTTGGTTCTTCTGTTTTGCCACCGTTAGGTTCTTCTGTTTTACAAGTCCCGAACTTATCTAACGTTTCTTTCAATGTTTCCTGGCTCATATTGCTCCAGTCTGAAACAAAACGGAATACAACAACATCACCAGACTCTAATTTATAACTATCTGCCCCAACTTGTGCAGATGTATCATTTACATCGTATGTCCAACCACTTGTAGCCCCGGCCATTAAGCCATCGATGCCTTTTACATATGTTCCAAACGACATCGTTTCAGATTCTACCTTGTCCCCCATGACCTTTTGCAGCAAACTTAAAGCTGTTTCCCCATCTTTAATTTGCTCTTCTTTCGGACATAACATAATGCCTTTTTGTGATTCCCCAATAATTGCAAGTTTTGCTGTATTTTCTTCAGCAAACGTAATATGTACTGTATTCGCAAAAGAAACAAATACAAGTGTCACTGCCATTAACGACGTAAGCAGCCACTTTTTCAACATTGCCATCCCAAAATTTCCTCCCTTACTACCATTTACACAAAAAAAGGCCCTTCAAGGGCGTGCGATTGACACTCTCTTTTTGTAAGTGTCGAACAAAAATGTACAACACCTCCTACCCGCATTATTCGCGGCTATATTTGTATAGGAAAAATAATTTTGTTTATGAACGTATCATTGTGATAACATTCACTTTTCTCGGCACAACTTACTTCCATTTAAGTTATCGTAAAACGATAAACCTATACATTCTGTAAATTTTAAATTTCTGTATTATTTTACTATTGACAAAGAATTTTGTCCATGCTTTATCGGATTTATTTTCTAAGAATAATAACTTATTAACTCTTAACTATGTAAACTCCTTTCACTAATAATGACGCCATCTTCATCCGCATAGACATATTCATTTGGATTCCAATCCACTTGTCCAAAGTGCAATGAAATATTCCGTTCTCCTTTTCCTTCTTTCACACTTCTATTTGGCATCGTTCCTAACGCTAAAATACCAATATTAATATTCTTTAGTTCACTAGAATCACGAACATACCCATTCACAATAATTCCTGCTAGCTTTCTTTCTTCCGCAATAGCTGCCAAATTATCACCGAGTAACGCACAGTTAGTAGACGCTCCGCCATCAACAACTAATACTGTTTCTTCTGGTAATGTTTGCAATCCTTCCTTCACTAGTACATTATCATCTTTCACTTTTACAGTTGCAATTTTTCCGTGGAATTGTTCTTTCTTCCCAAAAGATTGAAAAGACTGGCGACATATTTGTAATTCCTTTTCAAATTCATCACATAGATCTGTAGTTTTCCACATCTTGTTCCCTCTTTTCCTTTTTCTTTCTACATAACATATTCTGGGCTTATTTTCGTTTCCCTGTCTAATATTGCAATAATTTGTATGTACGGGAAAGGATACAAAAACTATTGCCTTAAGAAGCTACCTTTATTATAATCTATTCCACGGATTAAATTCAGAATATTAAAAATTAACCAAGTGAAGAAGGAGGGATTTTATGCAAATACAAACTGAGACAAAAAAACAATCTAGTAAACAAAAGTTTAAAATGCCTGATGCTTACGTACTACTATTTTTTATTGCCTTACTTTGCGCCATTGCTACGTATTTCGTTCCTGCTGGAGAATTTAAAAGGGTTACAAACGGGACCGTTACAACAACAATACCAGGTAGCTACCATTCTGTTCCGCAATCACCCGTAGGATTTGTTTCTTTTTTTACCGCTATTGAAAAAGGAATGACACTTGCTGCTCCTATTATCTTTCTAATTTTATTTACGGGCGGGGCTATTGCAATTCTTGAAAAAACAGGTGCCCTTGACGGTTTAATCTATCATGTTATTAACAAATTTCGTAATCAGCAATTACTTTTCATTTGTATAGTTGCCGCACTTTTTTCTATTCTTGGAACGACTGGCATTATCGTTAATTCAGTTATCGGTTTTATCCCCATCGGCATCATCGTTGCACGCACATTAAAATGGGACGCTATCGTCGGTGTAGCAATTATTTATTTAGGTACTTATGCTGGCTTTAATGCTACTATTTTATCTCCCTCACCTTTAGGTATTTCACAAAAGATTGCAGAACTTCCGATGTTTTCCGGAATTGGTTTACGCACCGCAATCTATATATCTTTTTTACTTGCCACTATCCTTTATATAAATTGGTATGTAAAGCGCTTGAAAAAATCGAATAAAGGAAGCATTCTTGGCGATAACTGGTTTCCAAGTAACGCTCTTTCAAGCGAAAAAGAAACAGAGAAAAAAGAAGTTCCTTGGACGATACGTCATAAATTAATTTTAATCGTTTCAGCTTTATCATTAATTGCATTTTTAATAGGCGCTTTTCGTCTACATTGGACGGACGCAGAAATGACTGCTACTTTTATTTTCATAGCAATTACAGCGGGAATAATAGGTGGTATGAAAGCAAACGATATCGCTTCTACTTTTCTAGCAGGTTGCCAAAATCTCATATACGGTGCTTTAATCGTTGGAATGGCTCGTTGTATTTCAGTCATTTTAGAACAAGGAAAATTGCTTGATACAATTGTTAACCAACTCGCACAAGCTCTCGAAGGACAAAGCCCTGTATTTGGTGTTATCGGCATGTATGTGAGTAGTGCCGCATTACATTTCCTTATTTCATCCGGGACAGGAGAATCGGTTATTTTTATTCCGATATTAGCTCCATTAGCTGATTTCATGCACATTACACGCCAAGTTACAGTACAGGCTGTTATGCTTGGAGAAGGTGTAGTCAACTGCTTAAATCCAACTTCCGGTGTTTTAATGGGCGTTCTCGCAGCAAGCGGCATTTCTTACGGCAAATGGATTCGATTCATGGCTCCACTTGCATTCATTTGGTTTATCATTGGACTTGTTTTTCTTATTGTTGGGGTGAATATTGAGTGGGGACCGTACTAAAATACCCATATATACTTAACTTGATAAAATATCTATCCTATTCTCCTCTTCAATCCTATAAAAATCATTTATTCTAGTAAACATATAAGAAGGGATTGATCATAATGATCAATCCCTTTTATCAAAATATAATACCTTTAAAAATCTTAGTTCCAAATTTTATTTACCCATTCAGGATGATCAATAAAAGGATTGCGGTTATGTTGATATTTTGTAAAAATCACTTCATTACGCTTTCGCTCTAAATCATCGACCGGGTCTTGTTCATTCCATTTTAATAAAACAGATAGTTTCCCCATGTATGCATCTTTATTGTTATTCACTTTTTCATTTAGTTCTAAATCTATTTCGCCGTTGTCCCCCTCGTAACGAACAGCCATATAAAACAGCATTCTAGCAATATCTCCTTTTACACTATCACGAGGTTCCCAAGAATCACTATCATATTTACATTCTGTCGCTTCAGAATGATTTACACCACCGTTATCAAAATCCAGATTTCCACGTGAACTATTTACAGATACATCCGTCGCTCTTAAATGATGTAGATCTGTTCCAGGTCCTGCAGTCGTTCCAAAGTCACCGTGAGATTTTGCCCAAACATGCTCACGGTTCCAGTTATTTACTCCTGATCCATTCGTAAGCTTCCCTTGCGAACGACCAGTATATAAGAGTATCACATTATTTTTATTATTTGGATCTTCATCAGTATCTCTTAGTGCTTCCCAAACCGCACTGTATGATAACTTTGTATGATTATCAATAATATTATGCAGTTCCTTCTTTAATTCTAAGCCCGTTTTTCCTATTGCGTTATTATAATATGTATCGTCATAACTTTTTACAATAATCTCTTGTGCTGATGCAGGAGCTACTTCACCGTGTATAGTATCTGTGAATGATAGAGATGCAGAACCTAAAATAAAAAATGAAGATAGTGTAATCATAGCAATCTTTGTATTTCGAAACTTCATATACCCATTCCCCTTTAAAATATAATTTGAAGCTATTAACTAAAAAGCGCTTTCTAACCCCCGAAACCTTTTAGAAACCCATACCCCTTTTCTGTTTATTTAATACAAGACTCTATCCAGTCTGTATCACTTCTAAACTTTTTGTTTATTCACATTCCAAACAATTTCACTTTTTACAAGGAATATCCTTCTCTTATAAAGATTATTAAAATATTCTTTACAATTTAAAAGTAGTTTAATATTAACTTATAAATTGTAATTTATTTATGCAATAATACATATTTGATAATTTGTTCAAAAGCATTTAAAGAAAACTGTGCTCAAATATATAAAATTTAATATAGAAATTAAAAATCCGATGCTAATATGAATTCTTTTCTCTACAAATAAAAAAAGAATGTGTCTCACACATCCCTTTTTTCATTCCCATTTGTAAAAGGATTCTATATCCCTTCAAGTCTTACTATTTATTTCGTTATCTCACCAAACTGCGCTCTCGTCACTTTCACCAAGTCATCAACTTTAAGCTCAATTTGTATACCGATTTTCCCGCCGCTTACTATCATCGTTTCAAGTGATTGGGCGCTTTCATCGATACATGTAGAAAATAGCTTTTTCATTCCGACTGGCGAACAACCACCGCGAATATACCCTGACACTTTCGTAATATCTTTAACAGGAATCATTTCAATCTTTTTTTCACTTACTGATTTTGCCGCAGCTTTTAAATTTAGTTCCTCATCTACCGGGATGATAAACACATGATAATTTTTACTATTCCCTTGAGCGATTAACGTTTTATATACTTCTTTCACTTCTCTTCCAATTTTCTCGGCTACTGATACGCCATCAATTTTCCCATCACCTGGATCATATGACATCATCGAATATTCAATTTTCTCTTTATCTAATATTCGCATCGCATTTGTTTTATCTTTTTTCATGGGTTTCTCCTTAAAAAGTCATTTCATAACATTAATTTTGCTTTTATTATACACCCTTTTCCATTTCTCCTACATAACTTCACGTATTTTTCAAAACTAAAAATATTGATAATTGAAAAATCATCTGATATAATTTGGAAAAACTTATGTTAAGGAGAGATTTGTAATGAGAAATTTTAATACTTCTTTCCAACTTCATCATCATACGTAACGCCGTGTATCCGAAGAAAAATTTTTCTTCGTGGGTACAGGGCTTTTCCTGTTGACCCACGAAGCGTTCATAAAGCTATGTGGGTATTTTTATACCTGCATAGCTTTTTTAATTTAAAAAAGGAGTGATTATGATGGAAATGAGAAATGTAAAAGGAACGAAAGACTATTTACCAGAGGAGCAAGTGCTGCGAAATAAAATTAAAAGGGCTTGTGAAGATACGTTTGAACGATACGGATGCAAGCCGTTAGAGACACCAACGTTAAATATGTATGAGCTTATGTCTTACAAGTACGGTGGTGGCGATGAAATATTAAAAGAAATATATAAACTTGAGGATCAAGGAAAACGTGACCTTGCGTTACGATACGATTTAACTATTCCATTCGCAAAAGTTGTGGCAATGAATCAGAATATCCGCCTTCCGTTTAAACGTTATGAAATTGGGAAAGTATTTCGAGATGGGCCAATTAAACAAGGAAGATTTCGTGAATTTATACAATGCGACGTTGATATAGTCGGTGTAGAATCAGTCATGGCTGAAGCGGAACTCATGAGCATGGCGTTTGAGCTGTTCCGAACATTAAACTTAGAAGTAACGATCCAATATAATAACCGAAAATTGTTAAACGGTATTCTCGAGTTCATTAACATCCCTACTGAGTTAACGAGTGACGTCATTTTATCATTAGATAAAATCGAAAAGATTGGGATTGATGGTGTACGAAAAGATGTATTAGAACGCGAAATTTCTGAAGAAATGGCTGATACGATATGTAATACCGTATTATCTTGTCTAAAACTTTCAATTGCCGACTTTAAAGAAGCTTTCAATAACCAACTCGTTGCCGATGGAGTAAACGAATTGCAACAATTACAGCAATATTTAATCGCTCTCAGAATAAATGAAAATACGATATTCAATCCGTTTTTAGCAAGAGGACTCACAATGTATACTGGCACCGTATATGAAATCTTTTATAAGATGGATCGATTACATCCAGCATCGGTAGCGGCGGCCGTTACGATAACATTATCGGAGCATTCCGTGGTGATAATATGAACTATCCAACAGTCGGTATTTCATTCGGTTTAGACGTTATTTATACAGCACTATCGCAGAAAGAAACAAACCCATCTACAGCGGATCTATTTATCATCCCACTCGGGACAGAGTTACAATGCTTACAAATTGCCCAGCAATTACGCACCACTACTTCGTTAAAAATCGAACTAGAACTAGCAGGACGCAAATTAAAACGTGCCCTTAATTATGCCAATAAAGAGAATATCCCTTATGTGCTTATTATTGGTGAAGAAGAACTTAGTACAGAAACCGTTATGCTAAGAAATATGAAAGAAGGTAGTGAAGTGAAGGTCTCCCTTTCTTCTTTAAGCAGTTATTTATAATACAAACCACCCTCGTTTGGGTGGCTTTCCTATTTTATAGATAATCAATAATTAGTTTACATAAAATAATTACAAGCTACTTAAAACTAAAAATATATAATATCCAATTACCTATTATTTTTGGTGATATACAGATATTAATTATTTTAGGAGGATTTATTTTGAAAGTCTACATACAAGCACTAAAGTGGACCACAGGGATCTCTCATCTTTTATTACTTCCTTGTTATTATTTATTTCAGGAACTTGTTAACTTAGATGGGATAATTTTACTACTATTGATTGCTTTACATATCACTACTTTTTTATTAGCTAAAAAAGAAGACATGAATACGTGCCCTCATTATATCGGTATTATCGTTACTCTAGTTGCCTTTTTCCCTTATATAGACCTCGTTCTACATATGATAGCAGCCATTTTACTTTTATTAGATGCTGCTTCTACGAATGCAAAAGAAGTTTATGATTCATAGATGGATAAAATGAAACTTTAATCCATTGAATTTTGAAATAGGTCAGCAAAAAGGATTTACTTTTTAAGTAAACCTTTTTTCATTTTTAATTACTTTCCTTACTCCAGAATAATAAAAGAATATTCTGTTTAATATTTATAAATTTCTAAATATTTATAATACATTCAAATTAACATACATTTTAGTTATGAAAAAAATCTAAGTTTTAAGGAGATGAATCCATGCTGAAAAAGTTGATAGCAGGTGCATTATTAACTGTTTCGTCGTTAACTGGAGGAGTGGGATTAGTATCAGCTAGTACCGAAAAGGATTATTCGATTACCTCTTTTGAATATGTAACTGTAGATGAAAAGACTGTAGATTCGTTTAACAAATTGAGTGCGCCATTAAAGGAAGACATAAAAATAACGTTAGTACTACCGAAACAAAATCAAAATGGAGACTGGTTATCTTATGGATTTTCGAGCAAAGAAAGTTTAGAGTCTTTTATTGAAAAAGATAAACAAAGATTGAATAATACAATTACTCCCCTTGGGGTTGGCGGGAGCGGACCTAATAGTACAGACTTCTATGAACATGCAAATAAAGGTGGCGAGTATTTTTCTCATAGCAGTGGTTTTAAAAATTTGCCTCCTAGTTGGCAAAATAGAATTTCTTCCATAAGTACAGCATCCCCTACTGCTAGCTATTCAACAACGCTATGGGAACATACTTCAACTGAAGGATATGGAAAAGGTGTTGTTTTTAAACACGCTGATTGGTATGGCAAAACTGTAAACTTGAATGACTTCGCAATTTCAGCAGTTGATGTTAAAAAGTAAAAAACATGAAAATAAAAGGTGTCTTCACATATGGAAAACACCTTTTATTTCTACAACTATTTCACATATCTCGTCTATACCAATTTCAACTCTTAATTATTATTTTTCGTATTCCTAGTCTCCAAGACTTTCTCCATATTATGGGTTGCCCATTCCATCATTAATAGAATTACTGGACGAAGAGATTCCCCAAGCTCAGTTAATGAATATTCTACTTTTGGCGGCACTTCACGGTATACTTCGCGATGTATGATGCCATCTGCTTCAAGTTCTCTAAGCTGAAGTGTTAACATTCTTTGTGTGATATTAGGTTTTAATCTTTTTAATTCATTAAACCTCTTTTTCCCATCTAATAAATGATACAAAATAACACCTTTCCATTTTCCACCAATAACCTCAACCATCGCTTCAACTGGACAAGAATATTTGTTTAAAAATGGGTAATTTATATTATTTTCGTTTGGACAATCCATAATAAATCCCTTCCCTTATCAATAGTATCTTTTTTGATACTATACCACATAAATGTGCGTACTTGTATCTATGTTACTTTAAAAATATAATTTACTTACAAAAATAAATTTATGAAAAGAGGAACTTTTATGACAAATACAAACGAAATTACAAAAGAAAAGATTATGGAGGCTTTTCATTTCAGACATGCATGTAAAGAGTTCGATCCTATGCACAAAATTTCAGAAGAGGATTTTAAATTCATTTTAGAAACAGGCAGATTATCTCCTTCTTCTTTTGGATATGAACCTTGGAAATTTATTGTCGTACAAAATAAAGAATTAAGAGAAAAACTACAACCATATTCATGGGGCGCTGGTGGGCAACTTGCAACAGCAAGCCACTTCGTCATTGTTCTTTCAAGAAACATTAAAGATATGCACTATGATGCAGAGTATATTAAATATATGATGAACGATATTATTGGATTGCCTGAAGACACTCAAAAAATTAGATATGAATTCTTCAAAAAGTTCCAGGAATCAGATTTTAACTTATTACAATCCGATCGTGCTGTATTTGATTGGGCATCTAAACAAACTTATATTGCTTTAGGTAATATGATGACGAGCGCAGCTCAAATCGGTATTGATTCTTGTCCAATAGAAGGATTTGATAAAGAGGAAGTAGATACTTTACTTCGTCAAGAAGGCATTATACAAGGCGATAATCTTGAAGTATCATTTATGGTTGCCTTTGGTTACCGTAAAGAAGAGCCAAAGCGTGATAAAACAAGACAGACTATGGATACAATTGTTGAATGGATTAAGTAATATAGCACAGACAAATAATGCTCCTAATAGCTGGATACTTATACTAAAGAACTATCAGTCGTTTTTCTTATGTATGAATTTGGTTTTTCATGGAAAGATATATTAGTATGTATACAGTTTGAGCGCTCTATTTTTAGAGTCGAACAGGAGGAGAATGAATATGTCTGATATTGAAGTTGGCGAAGTGTTTACTCTTAGTGATGAGAATAACGAAGAGCAAGAAGTAGAAGTACTTGGAGTGATGGATGTCGAAGGCGCAGAGTATATTGCAGTTGCCTTTGTTGAAGATATCCAAACAGAAACTGAGGAAGACATTGATATTTTCTTTTTAAAAGTAGAAGAAGATAATGAGTTTTCATACATTGAAAATGATGAAGAGTTTGATAAAGTATCTGCTGCGTTTGAAAAGATTTTGGATGAGCAAGAGCAAGAATAGTATGAATGAAAAACACGAGAGCGGATGCATATCCGCCCTCTTTTTATTTATTACTCATCCAGAGACTCACGCAGTAATTGCAGTACATCTTTCATCGCAAAAGGTCCACCTTTTTTAACATGCTCCGCAAATTCTGAAACGAGACGTAATGTTCTCACACTTTCGATTGGATGCTCTCCTGATGCACTTTCAGCTGAAAGCATAACTGCATTCGTCCCGTCCAGTACAGCTTGAAACACATCAGTCACCTCTGCCCTTGTTGGAATAGAATGATCTACCATAGATTGAAGCATTTGTGTTGCTGTAATGACATATGTATTCGTTCGATTACATTCCTGAATCATCATTTTCTGTAAAAGCGGAATGCATTGATACGGTAACTCTACTCCTAAATCGCCCCTTGCAATCATAATTCCATCTGCTTCTTTACATATATCTTGAAAATTCTCGATTGCTTCCATCGTTTCTATTTTTGCAATTACATTAGGTGACGTTTCTTTATACTGTTGTATAAAATCTCGTATTTCTTTTATATGACTAGGTTTTCTTACGAAAGAACACGCGATAAAATCAACATTCTCTTCTAAAAGAAACTGAATATCTTTTTTATCTTTCTCTGTAATAGCTGGTAAACTAACAGCCGCACCTGGTAAATTAACTCCTTTATGGGATGAGATATTGCCACCTGTTTTGACCTTTGTTTCTATTTTGTCCGTACTTATCTTTTCAACAATTAATTCAACTTCTCCATCATTAATCAAAATTCTACTGTCTACTTTCACATCATTCGCAATTCCTTCATAATCAACGCTTGCTTCTATATTACTCCCTGTAACTAGTTGTGTATGTAAAATAAAAGGATCTCCTGCCTGAAGTGTAATTTGCTCTCCCTTCACTTCACCTAATCTTATTTTAGGACCTTGTACATCACCCAAAAATTTAATAGAGTCATCTAATGATTTCACTAAACGAATGATGTCTTTATGACTTTCATGCGTGCCATGCGATAAATTTAGTCGAACAATTTTCATACCATTCTTTATTAACTGTGCTAACGTTTCTTTATTATTACTTGCGGGTCCAATTGTACAAATTCGATCAATTGTCATTTTTGTCACCATCCTTTTTTTAATACGTTTCCCATATGAACTTAAAAATAACAGAGATTATGACATGAATAGATTTAAATTTACACGAAATTCATAAGGTTAAACCTGTATTCCTTGCTGGCTAAGCATTAGAAGATATATTCGCTTTTTTCCAAATGAAGATATGTTGAATTGAAAATAAAAGAAAAGTTAAGTATGGGATAAAACATTGAGAGTTTCGAAATTTTCATATATTGTATGAATTGAGTTCGAACTCAAAAATTTTAAAAGGTGGGAAAATTAGTGAATATGAAAAAATCTTTATCGGTGACAACTTTAGGGTTAGCGGTTTTAGGTTTTGGTTTTACTAATAACGCAAGTGCTTCAGAGGTCGATACTGTAGACAAGCAGCCCATTTTAGTTGACTTTGATACAATTCAATCAACAAAAACATCTATTGTTCCTAGTTTGACTGTTGCAGCTGCACCTAAGAATGACTCTAACATTAGCGTATATACTCCCTTTTTTGGTAACCCATATGCAGTTGCGAAATCGAAATCAACTACGACCGAAGACTATGTTTATGCAAAAGCAAGAACTTTCAATGGCGATGGCTCATTAGTAAATACGAAAAGTAATAGTGCAAAAAAATCATCCTTTGTAAGTGCTACAGCGACCAACACAAGCATTTATTATGGAGATGATTACGCTATCGGTAATCATACCTATAAATTAAGTGGTTATAATGATGTGAATCACGAAACAAAAGCTTTCTGGTAAGAAAGAGAAAAAAGATATGCATCTTGCATATCTTTTTTCTCTAATATTTTACATATATTGAGGTGCTATTTATGAAACAAATATATATTATTAGCGGTGTTTTACTTATTTCATTACTTACAATTTATATTTTGTTCAATACTTCAATCATACAACCTCATCCACCTTCCATAGAAAATAAACGAGAGCAACAAACCAATACTATTTCTTACGGATTGAAGGATAATCAAGGTCAACATATTAACAATGGTAGTACCATTACTAGTGAGGATAATAGAGTTAATGTAACATTATCATTCGTACATACTATTAATGAAAACCGAAAATATGGATTAATTGTTCTAGAAGATTACGTACAAAAACCTTTTAAAATAGAAGATACTACTAATGAAATATCACACTATTTTTTTGATATGAAACCAAACAGTTCAATTACTACGAAAATCTCTTTACACACCTCTCCTAATGCAAATGAATTAACCTTTTTAATAATTAAAAAACCTGAATACAAATTAAAAGATAATAACTTAAATAAAGCAGCTATTTTAGAAGATATTCTAAGTATGCGATATTCAATGCATCCTCTTCAGAAAGAAAACGAAAAAATAAAATTCTCCCTTATAGATCCAGATGCTATTTTAAAAGATGGTCTTTACGAACCATTATTTGTTACGAACCGTGAAGAGAACTTACAAACTGTCTTCTTTGAAAAGGAAGGCAAGCAATTAATTTTATCAAGCGGTAATGAAACAAATGATGAAATGACTTACGCAATCGTGGCTTTTAAAGATTGGAAACAAGTTGAAATATTTAACAATAGAAAAGTCGTTTATACTAAGGTTGCACCTGAAACAAGACAAATCTTTAATTTCACATTGCCTTCAGTGGATCAGGAAAGTAATTTTCAACTCGTTGCTTTTCCATTTCCTTTTAAAGTTAGCGAAGAAGATTATATCAGTCAACAAGCATTCAGTTCCTTTCGCATCGTAATTGAAAATGAAAATAAATAAGTTATACTGTGCACATTACAACAACCTAAAAAAGGCCTACTCACACGAGTAGGCTTTTGAAACTATGAAAGTTTCGTCAATAACTGATTTAAATCTTTTTTCGTTTTCGTCGTTAATGATTTCATTTTATTAATATCGATTTTTTCTTTCTCCGCTCCTACAATTAACGGATACATGCTTTGACCGATTGTTTTAGAATCCGTCGGATGTGATGCTTCTAGCTCTTTTTCAATCACGTCCCACTTTTCATTAATTTGTTTGCCAAGCTTATTCACTGTTTCCAATTTTGGATTAGCAGCTAACTGCTTATCCAAGCTATCAATTAATGCCACCACTTCTTTAACGTTCGTTTTCACAGCAACACTTTTCTTCGGATCTTTCGTTGTCTTTTCGTTATTGTTTGTGTTTGTGTTTGAGCTTGTACTTGTGCTTTGATCTGCTGTTTTCCCGCTAGTCGTTTGGTCATTCGTTTTTCCTGTCGTTTCTTTTTCTTTTGTTTTCACATTCTCATTTTGAGTTGATGTTTTACCGTTACTTTCTGTTCCTGATGATTCTTTCGTATTTTTTGCATCTTTATCTGTTTTTTCATTTGAAGAAGTATTTGTTTCTTTTTCAGTATCTTTCGTTGTTTTGGACGCTTCATCTGCACTTGTCGTTTTTGCTTCTCCTTCATTTTGCGCTGTTACTTGCTCTTTCTTTTCTGCCTCTTTATCTGCTGATGGACTACAAGCTGCCATAGTAAGCATTGTACCAATTGTTATCGATGCGATAGCGACCTTTTTCATTTTCATATAAATCCCCCTATGTTTACTTTATTTATCCTCCCCTTTACGATTCGATTTCCCCTTAAAAAATCCCTTTTCATACGAATTACCATCTTTCCGACAGTAATCTTCATAATAATACGTACAAAAACTGATAAATCAATTCGAATATTCGAGTTTCTTCTACTTCATTTTTCTGCTCGTAAGTAAAAGAAAAAGAGTATATTGTCACATTAAGAATTACTATCTTCATATGACGATATACTCTTCTATCAAATTTTTATCTTTCTTGACATTTTATTTATACAAAAAAATAAAATTTTCTTTCGTTTTTTGTTTCTCAACATTTGTTAACATAATATTTTTATGAATAACCACCATTCGAGTGAATGACTTGCCCAGTAACCCATTTCGCTTCTTCACTTACTAAAAAAGAAATTAAGCGCGCAGCATCCATTGTTTCTCCAACTCTACCTTGCGGGAACTTCCATACTAAATGATGCTTCAGCTCCTCTGTAATCCATCCTGTATTCGTCGGTCCTGGATCTACAGCATTCACTGTAATCCCCTTCTCCATCGCAACTGGTGCTACTGACTTTGTAAATGCTTCAATTGCCCCTTTCGTTGCTGCATATGCTAGTTCATCTGGCATTGGACCTACTGACTGTCCTGAAGTAAGATTAATAATACTCCCGCCCGTTTTAAGTGAATAATGTTTTATAAACAATGAGCTTAATAACATAGTAGCCCGAACATTAACTGTATAATGTTTATCCAACTGCTCTACATCTAATTCCTCAATTCTCGTATGAATAGAATATACTGCATTATTAACTAGAATAGATGGATCACCTAACCGTTCTGATACCATATAAAACAAACGATTTGGCGAATAAGACTGCGATAAATTGATTTCTGCCATTTCACATCGAACATCGTAACTTTCAATTTCCTCTTTCAGCAAAAAGGGTTCTTGATCACTCATTCCCCATGGCATCGCTTTATCATACTTTGGCCAGTACGTGAAAAAAATGTCTATCCCCTTTTGAGCAAGCACCTTGCATACAGCTGCACCAATTCCATTCAGACGAGTTGCCCCTGTTACAATTGCTATTTTCTTCACCTTTTTCTCCTCCATCTATACACAGATCCCCTGCATGAATACAGAGGATCTATCTTCTTATTGAATATTTGACAGTATACGTTCAGCACCTAATTTTAACATTTTAATAAAAATATAATTTACAATCGTAAACATTACAAATAAAACGATAAACATAACCCACAGTCCGACATGAAGGAAGAAGTATAATACACTTACTCCCCCCACAATAATTAAAGCTATTAAAATATTAACTAAAAAATTCCACAAAGTTGTATATCGACTTTTAAATAATTTCTGCTCTGTATCCCAATGAATATCTGCAGTTTGTGCGTCCCAGCGTGTTCCGATTAAATTAATTAACAATAAACCGTTCGCACTTAATAAGAACCAAAGAACCATAAATACTGGAGAAATTCCCGCTACAACTGCCATCGTAATACCGAATACTGCTAAAATAATTACATTAATTAACCAAGCAGTGATTGCTTTCGCAAAAAAGATATCCGAAGCCTTTACTGGTAAATAACGATTCACAAACCAAGAGCTTCCATCTCGCGAAAATGACGTTGTTGCAATGACGTTACTACCCATTAAAAATAAAGATGCACAAAGGCCAACACCAATTGCAAATCCCGTTGTCTCTGGATTGTTAATATACTCTGTAATAAACTTTAAATTTCCATCTTGCACAAATAAAATAAAGAACAACATAATTGGCATAACGAAAGTTTGTACAATGCAATTTAAGAAAAATTGTGGTGTACGGAATAACGTTTTAAATTCTTTTTTCACATACGCTTTTAAATGCGAACTTTGTACTGTTGATTTCTGTAAACCTTCCGCGGAAATAACTTGTTTCTTTGCTGTACTCGTTGAAAGTCCAATAACCCCTTTTAAATATGTACGCTCTGCAATGTAATAAAACAACACAAAGAAGACAAATGAAATAACTGCAAAGATTATTACATATAAAGGTCCCTTCCAATTTGCATTTTCTACTAATGCCACTGCTCCAAAATATGTAGTTGGAAAATAATTTGTCATTTGTACTAAAAGAGAAGATTGATTATTTACAAGATATTCCGCAGCCCCGTCTCCAGAAAACGCACTTTTATTTCTCCACTGCATAAATACGTTAATTCCTACAATAAATAATATACTTACGATTCCAATAAATATATTTCCTCGATCTTTATTTTTCGCTATATTTGTATACCTCATAATAATTGTCATCAGTAACGAAGCTAATACTAACGGCACGATTGGGAAGAGTAAGTAAATAAAAATCATATATATGTAATATGTAATAAATGCGCCACTTTTTAAACCGTATGTAATGAAGATTGGTAATAAAATAAATGAACTCATTACGTATTGTGTAATTAATACCGTTAAAAATTTTGCCGAAATAATTTGCGCTGGTTTTAATGGTAACGGAAGTAACATTTCAATGTCATTGCTGTAGTAAAATACAGTTAAAATGTTCGTAATACTCATTAAAAATACCCATATACTCGCAATCGCAAGTCCCATTGCGATAATCATTCCTGGATCTTGCCCTAAATGTATCATTCCCTCATACATTGCATGCGTGATAGAACCAAACAGTAAAAAGCCGACAAATAAAATAGCTGCAAATGAAAATACATACGCCCATCGCTTCTTCTTATCTGTTATAAAATCTGCATAATTTAATTTCAATAATACTTTCGTTAACGTCCAAATTTTACTCATTGCCCGTCATCTCCAAGAACATTTTTTCAAGTGATTCATTGGATTTAAAATGATCTCTCATTTCATCTAAATTCCCTTTGAACTGCAAATTCCCCTTATTAATAATCGCGACGCGGTCACATAATTTTTCTGCCACTTCTAATACGTGTGTAGAGAAAAATACAATCTTTCCTTTATCCGCATGCTCTCTCATCATTTCTTTTAAAATATATGCAGATTTCGGATCAAGTCCTGTTAATGGTTCATCTAAAATCCATACATCTGGCTCATGCACGAGCACACCAATAATAACGATTTTTTGTCTCATACCGTGCGAATAACTTTGAATTTGATCAGATAAAGCATTATAAAGATCAAACTTCTTTGCTAAAGATTCTATTCGTTCTTGTCTTACTTCTTTCGGCACTTCATACATATCTGCCATAAAGTTTAAATATTCAATTCCCTTTAATCGTAAAAACATATCTGGACTATCTGGGACATAACCAAACGTCCTTTTCGCTTCCATCGGATTTTTCATAATATCTATACCATTAATCGTAATCGTTCCTTTGTCCACCCCATGGATACCAGTAATCATCTTAATTGTCGTTGATTTACCGGCACCATTCGGTCCTAAAAATCCAAAGATTTCTCCGCTAGACACAGATAAACTTAAATCTTTTACTGCATAGGTAGAACCATTATAACTTTTTGACACATTCGTAATTTCAATCATTCCATCCAATCCTTTCCTTAATTACCAAATAACTATATTAACATTATAGCATACTTATATTTTTAGATTTTTGTATTTTTCAGTTTTTAACCTTTAAAATAAATATACAGACCTAACCCAACGATTAAAACGACAGCTAGTATAATATAAATCATCGTAAGTCTTCTAATATTCCCCTTTGTAGATTTACTATAATTTGCATCACCCTTTCGCCCAATTAACACCGTCGCGACTACAGTAATCACTACAAGTAATACAACGATCATAATCCAATTTAGCATACCTTCCTCCCCCTCCTTACAACCATTTTACAATATTATCCTCTTTATTTCGCAGCCTATTTCCTCTTTTTACTATTATTATGAAGCAAACTGGAAAACTATTATTACCATTCCTATTCATATGTGATATATTTATAACATAACGTGATTTATTTCTAACATGATAAGGAGGAACTATCATGAAAACAACTTGGATAAAATATTTAGGATTTCTTGGTTTCTTCGGTTTTCTTGGCTTTTTTTATGGAAAAGGATTGTTTACTATGTTTTGTTTCTTCTCCTTTTTCACCTCATATAGAACGGTTCAACACGATGAACTGTTTGAACAAATCGTTAATAAATCGTGCCGCAATGCCTTTATCGTTACGTTACTAACTACCGCTATCATTATGTTCATTGAAATGTTATTTCCAAACCCGGTGCTACAAGAAATTGATATCGCTCTTATTTTCGGCACACTTATTCTTACGTTCGGATTCTCTATGTTCTTTTACGATAAACCAGTTGATGAAATGGAAGATGCACCATGGCGTTCGTAACGAAAATAAAAGAATACCGCGCCAAATTGAACATGACGCAAGAAGATTTAGCGAAACAAGTTGGTGTACGTCGTGAAACAATTAGCCATCTCGAAAAAGGAAAATATAATCCTTCCTTGCAGCTTGCTCACGATATTGCGAGGGCACTTCATAGTACGATTGATGAGGTTTTTATTTTTGAGGATAAATAAAAAATACCGGCATTCTTTTCACAAAGAATACCGGTATTTTTCATTTATACAACTATCACCCATACAAAACCGCATGAAATACGCCTAACAGTAAGTATTGATCCTTTATATATTTTTCATCATATACATTCATCTCAATGTAATACATATCTTCCTCAAGACGAATATTCCAATCTGCGATTACATAGCCTTTTCGTAATAACTTTCCCATCCCAAAAGTAGTTTTATGAACAACATATTCTTCTTTCTTATATGTAAAGGTAAATAAGAAATTTGCATCCAATAACTTTCCGTCACATACAAGTATTTCATGCTCTGCATCATGATTATCTTTATATGTTACTAAAATTCTTCTTTGACGCTGCCTACTTACATCCTTTGCAATGACGCGAATATTGTCCTTACTATCCTTTATTTCATAAATGATATTACTACCGACTTTCGGAATGAAGTCTAGCACTCTCATCAACGTATTTTTATAATAGCCCCGTACTACGCCTACTCCTTCGCTTTCATTGTAAACCTCAATAGGCACCGTATCCGCTTTACTATCACATAGTCGTTTGTAAGAAAGCTGCATCATTCGCTCTCCTCTTAAGTACTGATCAAACGTCACAGGATATTCAATCGCGCGCAGTTCTTTATTTAGCTCATACAAATAGCGTTGAACACTCTCTATTAATGTTGTAGTAGCTATACGCTCTTGCAGTTCAAATTCTTGCCAGCTGGAAGAAACATTCCATTGATTATGATCCTCTTCATAGAAGAAACTAAGAATTACCTCTTCACGGTTAGCCGTTTCATATTTCATAGGCACGTTCTGCCCATGTTGAACTTGTTCCATCCACTGACCTAAATAAATGCCCAGCTCTGCAACCTTTATACATGATTTTTGAAAAAATACGCTGTCACTCGCGCAAATCGTTACATCTCCTTCGATAAAACCCTTTGAATAAGCATCATACCGTGACTCATCCTTCTGCGGGAGATTCTTGTCTAACTCAAATAAAAACGTTAACATCCTTTATTCACCTCTAGTTGTTACACTAATCATACATGACATCGCATCACTCTGAGAAACTATTTATATACGTATATTTAATTCACGCATTATAACACGTGAATGACCTTGTATAGTAGCGTTATTTTTTGTTCTATATCTTAGTATATGAACTTATATCATCGATTTTTCAAATATATCTATCACAACTCACAATATATCAACGATTTTTTCAATATATCTATCACAACTCACAATATATCAACGATTTTTTCAATATATCGATTTTTCGACAAATATCAGCACAATTAAAATGAAGCTACCTTTTCTTCCGCCATTTCTACAATTTCTAAAATTTGTAGCAGACTCTCCACTTCATAAGTCGGATTAACACTCGTCTTATTCTCTTTCAAACTCGGATTATACCAACACGTATCAATGCCGTAATCTTCTCCGCCTTTCATATCAGAAGTTAACGAATCTCCAACTATTAGTACACTTGATTTATCAGTAATCCCAAACTTTTCAAACGCATAATCAAAAATCTCACGCGCTGGTTTTTGATGACCAACTTCTTCAGAAATAATAATGTGATCAAAGAAATTACATAAAGGTGAATTTCCGATTCTTGATTGTTGCACCTTCGTATATCCATTCGTAATAATACCTAACTTGCAATCTTGTAGATTTTCACATAATTGCACTGCACCTTCTATAAGGTGTACCTCTTTTCCTAAGTTTTCAAGATATACATCACTAAATTGCTGCGCATCTACGTCTATATTATGAAGTGCAAATAATTGTCTAAATCGCTCTACGGCTAATTCACTTAGCGTAATCATTTTATTTTCTAAATCTCTCCATAATCCATTACTAATCTCTTTATAACTTGCAAGATGATCATTATACCCTGTAGGCATACCAAACTGTACAAACGCATTATGTAGTGCGTATCTTTCCGTTTCAGGGAAATCTAATAATGTATCATCTACGTCGAATAATATAACTTTGTATTTCATGATGTTCTCCTCAACTCCTATTTTAAAAGCTTCGTTCTCATTGCTTAAAATTTATTTAATTCTTTTAACTAAAGCACACTTTAATTCAATTTTTATATAACTAAAATTACACCTCTGCGTTTAATAACTTATAATCATTATTAAAGTAGGCATGTTAAATTACACCACTTTACCGTCACTTAACATAATAACACGATAGTAATATAAGTTTATATATTTCATTATGAGGCGCTTAACCTGCTCTTTATTGAATACACCATTATCTTCTATTTTCAACTACGCTATAAGTAAAAGGAGGCTAATCTGCTCAGCCTCCCGAATTCTTATTTATCCTCTAACAATAACACTTTCATTTCCTCTAACGACTCTTTCGTAAAGCCAAGTGCTTTTTCAGCATACGCTTCAACTGAACCATATTGCTTTTTCACTTCATCAATCGCAGCTTGTAAATACTCAGCACGAGCTTCGAACATCGCACCTAATATCGCTCTACTCTCATCGTTTTGTAGTTTTGCACCTAAAAAGGCCATCATTTTCTCGTTTAACTTTTCACGGAAACCGTTACTTAGTAAATAATCTTCCATTACTGTTTTCTCTGGTACACCTAGTAAAAGTAATAATAATGCTGATCCAAATCCAGTACGGTCTTTTCCAGCTGTACAGTGGTTTACTAACGGTAAGTTTTCCGGGTTTTGCGCTAAGTTTAAGAAGCTTACGAACGCCTCGTTACCACTTACGAAATCTTGATTCATTTTTACAAGGTATTCGCCTGGTTTCCCTAACATAGAAAGGTCACCAACTTGGAAAAACTCATTTATATTCAAGTCTTTCGCTAAATCTTGCATAACTGGTAAGCACACTTGACGAGCTCCTGTAATCTCAGGGTTTGGCTTATGCTTCACTTCGAAGTCTGTACGGTAATCACAAATTAACTTTAAGCCAGACTTTTGTAAATACTCAATATCCCACTCTGTTAATCCTGCTAACTCTTCAGAACGGTACAACTTGCCCCATTTTACTTTACGGCCTTCAATCGTTTCATACCCTCCCATATCACGGAAGTTAAACGCGCCTTGTAATGGCAGTCTACGCTCAGCTACTGTCACTGCTTGTCCATTACTACCTATTAGTCTAAAATATGGACGCTCATTTTCACTTAAATTTCCAATTGTATATGATGATTCTCCATTTACCGTTGCAAGTAACTCCCCATTTTCTTCAATATGATCTGGTGAAGTACTCCAATAAATGCGAACTTCTTCTATATTATCTTCCCACTTTATATGTAACGTATTCGTTTCATTTCTTTCTACAGTTGCTTGTAGCCAATGTCTTTGCTGCTCCATTCTTTCACCAACGCTTTCTTCGTATAGTCTAATCCTTCTCTATTTTATTATAGGAATATCTACTTTGTCGTTCTCATTTTTCTTTTTATCTTACAAAGAGGCAAAAAGTTCTTTTACTTGTTCAAAATTTGTACATGGATTCCCTCGAAATACGTATGCGATTTGTTCATTACCGAGATTTTCATATACAACTGTTCCGCGATCAGGGTGCGAATAAAACTCTAACCCGTTTATAATTTGTTTTGGGCCATAGTTCATTATCCATGAAGAAACAGGATAATACGCTTTGTTTTTATGTCTACAAACCCAAAGTGCATATAGTTTATTAACTTCGTCCCAGTATACATACTGCGTTTCGTCATTTCCAAAACCGACCGATTCAAGTTTCCAACTTACCTTTTCATGAATTGACAAATTTACATAGGATACGTCATCTGGAGCATTCCACTCACGACATCTTCCTATCTCACCCATTTCACCTCTCTTAGCTTGAAAGCTTAATAAGTAAAATGGTGTATGTAATATCGTTTTCGCAAACTCTGTATGTACCGGTTGTAATCCGAGTAGAAACCTTTCCATTTCGCCTAGGTTTACATATCCATGATCAACAGAAATTTCAACTTGTGTTTTCCATGTAGATGTAACGTAACTTTCTTTTCCTTTATAATTTACACCTTTTTAATACACAAGCTTTTTATATTGAAAACAATCCCCTTTTGCTTGAGAAATACAGGTATCTGGAAATACTGGCTCCATTATATCGAGAAAAAACTCCTTTACCCGAAACATTCCAGTTGGAGTATCAATCTGAAACCAAACAGTTTCCCACTTTTCACCTTCAAAACGTTCTGAAACTTTTTCAATTTCCCATCCTTCTAACAACACATTTGGATACAGTAAAACGAATGAATGCATGGATTGTTTTAACATATATACCCCTCCCACTAAATGAGTTCGAGAGAGTACATCATTCACCCTCCTAAAACTCCCTCACATACCGCTCAGTACAACTCAGCAACTGACATCCATTCTTTTCAAAAACATCCTTCATCCACTCATTTTTCATATTTGTCTCACCAATATAATAAGATGCACCTATTTCCTTTAAGACAAACAACGCACCTGCAAATAATGCAGCTTCATATCCCTTATTACGCATATTTGGAGTAACTGCGAAGTACATAAGTTTCCCTTCTTCTAACGTACCTCTTTCAATATGCGGAATTACAATTCCTATCGGCTTTTCATCGACATTCGCTGTTAAGCAATGTTCTTTCCATTGCTCACCAATTTCTTGTAGCATCATATGCACAAATTGATCATGAACGACTGGTTCTCCCGTCGCTTCATTCCACAGTGAATAAAAAGCCTCTTCCCCTACTTCTTCAATTAACTTAAAATCAACTTCACTTTCTATATCTTCTACTTCGTATATATCTTTAAATACAATCACGCTTTCCGTAACATATTCAAATGAATACGTTTCAAAACATTTTTTATACACATCATAATTTGGGCTTTTTGAAGAAATTTCAAAATGTAATTTTTCTAATCCATCTTTTTCAGCTTCGGCAACGCAATACTGCATCATTCCCTCTAATTGCTCTTCTGTAAAAACCTCTGCATTATTTTCTTTTATCATAATAGAAGAAGCACTTCTTCTTATTTTAAAATGTTTTTCTAACTGTTCTATCGTCGTCATATTCTTCCCTCATCTATATCATACTCGAATTTCTAATCGTTCTCCTTGCATGAGCAGGATTGTCCTTGAATATATAGAATACTAGAAAAGATCGCATCTTTAAAGTGCGGAGGAGGTTCTCCAGTGGATATTACAGCATTGCAACAACAATTAGAGCTTATACAACAAAATGACTATACGCAACTACAGCATATAGATGTAAATGAGTTAACTTTGAACATGCTTCAGTATATCGGAACGACTGATAGCTACGTTCGTTACCAACTTATATATAAATGTTTTGCGCATTTCATTCATCATGAATTCCTTATGGACGATCAGCTGAAATTACTTCTGCAAACTTGTTTAAGTGATGAGTATTTATATTGTGACATTTACTCCCCACATACAGATGGGGTTTTCACACGTTCTTACACTGTTTCGTTAATTGCGTTAATACTCCAATTCGCTAATTCGCACTACTTTTGTACAGAGGAGGATATCGAAGAAATAAAAAATAAACTCATTACATACACAAACTTAGAAACGGATTTTCGGGGCTATATCGAAAATAAAGGATGGGCTCATTGTCTTGCTCATGTATCTGATGCCTTTACTGAAATTGTTCATAATACGTATACAACTTTTGAATGGTACGAAGAATTAATTCATTGTTTATTAAATAAAATCTTTATTCCATCTGACCTTTTTCATAATAACGAAGATGAACGCATTGTTACGCCATTACTAGCAATGCTGTATCATGATTTTCCTCAAAACGAGTTAATTTCTATTATTCATAAAAAAATAAAAAGGCTTCCTCAAATTAGAAAACGCCTTTCGCTTAATGAGTATTGTATTTTATGTGCCAATATTAAAACCTTTTTACGCACATTATTTTTCAGAACAAAAGATGACCATAACTTAGCCTTTACAGCACGTAAAACAGAAAGAATGTTAAAAGAACTTCCTAACTATTATTAAATACAAGGAGCAATGACATGGGTTATATTGAAGATATGAGAAATCTAGTAGGAAATCATCCACTTATTTTAATAGGATCACACGCCATTATATTAAATGAAAAAGATGAAGTATTGCTGCAACTCCGTACAGATTTTAAACGCTGGGGCATTATTGGTGGTGCCCTAGAATATAACGAAACGTTAGAAGATGCTTTAAAACGAGAAGTGTTTGAAGAAACTGGACTTATTATTAAAAATCCAGAACTATTCCGTACATACTCAGGGCCAGACTTCTTTCAAATCTATCCAAACGGCGATCAAGTACACGGTGTACTCGTTGTTTATATTTGCCGAGAATTTCATGGTGAACTTGTATGCGATCAAAGTGAATCAAAAGAACTACGCTTCTTTTCACTTGATAAATTACCTAATAATCTTCCTCCTGTTATTGAGAGGATTATTACAGATTATCTAAAAAAATAAGGGAACGCTTAACGTTCCCTCTCAAATCCAATCTGCTTTTTAATTTCCGCTAAATTTACCTTCGCAATAGCACGTGCCCGCTCAGCACCTTTTTCTAACGCTTCATATAATAAATTTGGCTCATTCATATACATTGCGTATTTCTCCCGAGGTCCAGCTAACTCACGATCTACAACGCGAAATAACTCTTTTTTAACATCGCCCCATCCGATTCCAGTCTCATATTTTTCACGTAATGACTGTACTTCGTCTTCTGTCGCAAATTCTTTATAAATTGTAAATAAGGTCTCTAGTTCTTTCGGTTCATTTGGAAGTGAAGAATCTGTTTTGATTTTAAATATTAATTTTCGTAGTTTTTCTTGCTCTGCAAATAATGGGATCACATTTCCGTAACTTTTACTCATCTTCCTTCCGTCAAGACCAGGTAAAATAGCCCTTTCTTCTTGTATGACATACTCTGGAAGTGTAAATGTCATGCCAAATGTATGATTAAAATACGTCGCAATATCACGAGCAATTTCAATATGCTGAATTTGGTCTTTTCCAACTGGTACATGAGTAGCTTGAAATAATAATATGTCAGCTGCCATTAAAATCGGGTACGTGTATAACCCCATATTCACTCCCGCATCGACCTCTAACCCTGCTTCTTTATTTTGCTCCACCTTCGCTTTATACGCATGAGCACGGTTCATAAGACCTTTCGGAGTTAGGCAAGCTAAAATCCAAGCTAATTCTAGAATCTCCGGCACTTCTGTTTGTCGATAAAAAATTACATCTTCTCCAAGTCCAAGCGATAGCCAAGTAGCTGCTACCTCTTTCGTATAACTACTAAACTGACTCGGATCATGCACAGCATTTAATGCATGATAATCAGCTATAAAGTACAATGCTTTTCCTTCATTATTCTTTGACATTTGTAATGCAGGTTTAATCGCACCAATATAATTTCCTAAATGCGGATAACCTGTCGGCTTAATTCCTGTTAACATTATTTTGTCACTCATCCTAACTCCTCCTTTCTCAAAATAAAAAGAGCCCCTCATCCTTAAAAAAGGACGAGAGACTCCCGCGGTACCACCTTAATTAGCTATCATGAATAGCTCACTTCAACTTCTTAACGTGAAGCAACCGTCTTTACTTACTCATTTCAGTTAGAAGCTCCAGAGCCCATTCCACATTCATCCCTTACTGATTCCCACCATATCATACATCAGCTCTCTGAAAAGTTTCGAATATGTACTCTTCTCTTTCATTGCTTTTTCGTTATTTTTTACAGTTTATCACATTTCACTTCCAAACAAACCCGAATTTTCTATTTTATATAGCAGGAATTTCCACTTCAATTGTCTAATGATATATAGGTTTGCAGAAATATTCGAAACAACTTTGGAGGTTTTTTCATGGTAAAATATATATCCATTTTAGGTTCCACAGGATCCATCGGCACATCTGCATTAGATGTCGTTTCAGCTCATCCTGAACATTTCAAAATCGTCGGTTTAACCGCAAATTATAATATCGATCTTCTTGAGCAACAAATCAAAACGTTTCAACCTCGTATTGTAAGCGTTGCAACAAAAGACTTAGCAGACACGCTTCGTACGCGTATTTCAGCGAATACAAAAATCACATACGGAACTGATGGCTTAATTGCGGTAGCTACTCACCCTGATTCAAATCTTGTATTAAGTTCTGTTGTCGGAGTTTCCGGACTACTTCCAACGATTGAAGCATTAAAGGCGAAGAAAGATATTGCCATCGCTAATAAAGAAACGTTAGTTGCAGCTGGTCATATCGTAACTGAACTGGCCAAGCAAAACGGATGTCGTTTAATTCCAGTCGATAGCGAACATTCAGCTATTTTCCAATGTTTAAACGGCGAAAATAATAAAGAAATTGAGAAATTAATCGTTACAGCTTCTGGCGGTGCATTCCGTGATAAAACACGTGAAGAAATGAAAACTTTACAAGCAAAAGATGCTTTAAAGCACCCAAACTGGTTAATGGGGGCAAAACTAACGATTGATTCTGCCACATTAATGAATAAAGGATTCGAAGTAATGGAAGCAAGATGGCTATTTGATATTCCTTATGAAAAAATTGATGTAATGATTCATAAAGAAAGTATTATTCATTCTTTAGTAGAGTTTATTGATGGATCAGTTATTGCGCAGCTCGGTGCTCCTGATATGAGAATGCCAATTCAATATGCGTTTCACTACCCTACTCGGCTACCTTCTTCCTATGAAAAATTAAATTTATTAGAAATTGGTAGTTTACATTTTGAAAAACCAGATTTAGAGAAGTTCCCTTGTCTACAATACGCATATGAATGTGGCAAAATTGGTGGCACTACTCCTGCTGTATTAAACGCAGCAAATGAAATTGCAAATGCACTATTCTTAAAAAATGAAATTGCCTTTTTCGATATTGAAAAAACAATTTACAAAACAGTTGAAGCTCATCATAACGTAAAAGATCCTTCACTAGATGCTATATTAGAAGCGGATCAATGGGCGCGCCAATATGCAAATGAATTGTTAATAAAAAAGAGCTAAAACAGTTCCCACTGTTTTAGCTCTTTTTTTCACGTATTCAACTTAACAAATCGATATCCGTGCGTAACTAACACTTTTAATATTGCATACCCTGGAATTGCTAAAATAATCCCCATAATTCCAAATAAATTTCCGGCAGTTAAAATAATAAAAATGATAGTAATCGGGTGAATATCTAACTTTTTACCCATGACTTGCGGAGAAATAAATTTACCTTCTGCTAATTGTACGACCATCATTACGATAATTACCTTTAAAACCATTGCTGGCGAGTCAATAAATGCGATAATTAAAGCTGGTGTAATTGCAATGATTGGGCCTACGTACGGAACGATATTTACAATCATCGCTAAAATAGCGAGTAGTACCGCATATTTAATACCGATAATAAGGTAACCAATTAATAGCATAATACCGATAAATAAGCTAACGATAATTTGTCCTCTAATATACGAGCTAATCGCATAATGCATATCGTCTAGTATTCTCATCGCTGCTGGTCGTCTTTGTTCTGAAATAAACTTTAAAAAGTGATTCGGTAATTGCTCACCATCTTTTAAAAGATAGAACAATATAAACGGAACCATTACAAACGTTAAAACAACCTCTGTAACAGTACTCAAAAATCCAGTTACATTTCCTGTTACTGATGATAAAGATTTCGTAAAATCAACTGTGTAGTCTTTTACCATATTCGCAACATTAATATTTAAATTCTCCTGAATTTTACCGAGTAAATTACTTTCCCCGAATCTACGTGCTGCTTGTTCAATCTCATGACCAAAATAAGGTAAGTTATCAATTAATGCATCAATTTGATCTTTAATAATAGGGATAACCGTTACAACTAAAAATACAAATAATCCTAGTACGATTAAATATATGGAAGCTATCGATACAATTCTTGAAACACCTTTCTTTTCTAAAAGCGAAACGAATGGATGTAAAATATAGAATAGCACGCCTGCTAATAGTACTGGGAAGAAAATTGTTTTTAAAAATACGATAAACGGTGTAAAAACAAATGATATTTTTGTTAGCAATAAAATATTAATGAACAATAACGCAAATCCAAGTAATACCGCCAAATAATTTTGTTCTCTAAAAAACTTTCTTAACTTATCTCTTTTTCTTATATTTATTTTCTCCAATGAAACCACCTCTTCGAATGATGAAAAGCCCTTATTCAGGGCTCTTCATCATAATCTATATATCTATTTCTTTGCAGCTTTCACTACAAATGATACAATAAAAATTAACACGATTGCACCTAATAATGCTGGCACGACATGAATCCCACCAAATGATGGCCCAAAGGATCCAAATAATCTACCACCTAACGAAGCACCTAATAAACCTGCGATAATATTTCCGAACATACCACCTGGGAAATTTTTACCTGTTATAGAACTAGCAATTGCACCTATAATAGCACCAACTAAAAATGTGATAATCCATCCCATTTTTAGTCCTCCATTTCTATTATAGTTTGTATGATTCAATACAAACATATGTATTTATCATTGCTAATCATATTTCACTATAGAAATATATTTACTACTATTTTACATATGGAGATACATATATTATATGCAAAAAAGAAAAATATTGTCAAACTCACTCATAAAGCAATTATATTCATATACCATATTCAAAGGAGGCTTCATTATCTATGATTCTTAAGTTAAATTCCACTTCTATTAAAGTAGCAACATCCATTTTACAGGTTCAAATTCCAGCTTATAAAGTTGAAGCAGACTACTTAAATAGTACTGCGATACCTCGTTTATATGATACTGTAAACGATATTCAAAGTTGTGGTGAAACATTCTATGGATATTTTTCTGAAAATAAACTTGTCGGTTTTATTTCTTTTGTACAAGAAGAAAAACTAATCGATATCCACAGGTTAGTTGTATCGCCCGATTTTTTTCAAAAAGGAATCGCAACGAAACTCCTAATTCATATATTTAACATGTTTCCCTCTTCAATGACATACATTGTACAAACAGGTAAAGCGAATACCCCTGCTATTACTTTATATAAAAAACACGGATTCATTACAGTATCAGATACAATACTTCCTGACGGTATGATTCTTACGCAATTTAAAAAGACAGAATACACAAAATAATTTGACTTGTTCGCTCCTTTATGTTATTTTTTACTTTATAAAACCTTTTGCTGAGTCCAAATTTTGGAGCGGGGGAACCATTTTTGTAGCTATGCTACTTGGGGCGAATCTTTTTTAAGTAGGGAAACTCTCACTTCCCGAGTCCGACAGCTAACCTCGTAAGCGTAATGGGAGAGGAAGGTGCTTTTTGCCTATGTTACACATTTTGCCTCCTTAATTATAAATATGGGATCGATATCAAATAGTCACCTATATTTATAGAAAAGGAGAATGTATTATGTTACGTTTATCTGATCACGCAATAAAAATGATGGAGCAAAGACTCCGAATTGAAAAACAACGCACATATCAAGCAAATAAAGTTGTAGATAACTTACATCACAAATACTTCTTTCAGCATATTTTCCAACCGAAAAGATGAAGAAAATGTTTATTTAATATTAAAAAACACAAGGTGTGTCTTACAAAGACATTCCTTGTGTTTTTTATATTCTTTATAAAATTCTCACTACATTTAAACTTGCTGTAATCGCACCTGCTATAGTAGTCACATGACCTACACCTAACGGGCCATTTTGTAATATTAATGTTGAATTGGCACTCGTCACATTCACAAGAAGTGTATTTGAAATGGCTGGTTCGATTACTACAGTTGATGTCGTTACGTTTTGTATAAAACTCCCTGTTAGTTGCGTTCCATTTAATAGCAACCTAACAGATACTGTCTCATTCCCACCAGTCGCGTCCCCTTGGAAATAGTAGCTTACTAAATATATTCCTGGCGTCGCTACTGTGACTGTCGTAGCACTAGTTAAAGATACACCAGTTCCATATACAGTGGATCCAGAATTAATTGGGATGTTGGCATTTGCTGCAATTGTACTTGTTGATGTAGAAAAGAAATATCCGCCACCTGTCGATATAGCAGATGATCCTGTTGCTCCTGTCAAGCCAGTTGGACCCGTAGCACCTGTTGGGCCCGTTCCCCCCGTTACCCCTGTTGCTCCAGTCATTCCTTGTATGCCTTGTATTCCGGTCGGTCCAGTTGCACCAGTCACTCCCGTCTGGCCGGTTGCACCTGTTGGACCGGTTATCCCTTGGGGACCTTGGATTCCTTGTGGGCCTTGGGGACCCGTTTCTCCAGTCGGTCCGGTTGCTCCCGCCTGACCGGTTATCCCTTGGGGACCCTGGATTCCCTGGATTCCTTGAGGACCGGTTATTCCTTGTAGACCTTGAGGGCCGGTTGGACCTGTTGGGCCTTGGGGACCTTGCACTCCTTGTATCCCCTGAATTCCTTGGGGACCCGTTGGACCAATTGGACCTTGTATTCCCTGAATTCCTTGAGGACCCGTTGCACCCGCCTCGCCGGTTGGGCCTTGGGGACCTTGCACTCCTTGGATTCCTTGAGGACCGGTTGGGCCTATACTTCCTTGTGGTCCTTGAATACCTTGTATTCCTTGAGGACCGGTTGGACCTGTTATGCCACTCGGACCTTGCACGCCTTGCACTCCTTGAGGACCAGTTGGACCACTCGGACCTTGGATTCCTTGTAGACCCTGTAAACCAGTTGGACCTGTCGCTCCCCTTACTCCTTGCTCACCTTGTATACCTTGAACCCCTTGTGGGCCGGTTGGACCGATTGGCCCCTGTGCCCCTTGCACTCCTTGGGGACCAGTCGGACCGGTTGGACCGATTGAGCCTTGTATTCCTTGTAGACCTTGCGGACCGGTTGGGCCGGTTACTCCTTGTATCCCTTGTGGACCTTGAATGCCTTGGTCACCCGTTGGACCAGTTGCCCCCATCGGTCCCTGTACCCCTTGCAAACCTGTTAAACCAGTTGCTCCTGTTGGACCCTGTATCCCTTGCACTCCTTGGATTCCAGTTGCTCCTGTTGCTCCGGTCGCCCCTGTAGCCCCTGTTGCTCCGGTCGGACCGGTTGGACCCCCTGGTGATCCTGCTGGACCGGTTGGACCGGTTGGACCTCCTGGTGGACCGGTTGGACCGGTTGCTCCGGTCGGGCCAGTTGCAGAACCTGTCGGACCAGTTATCCCAGTTGCTCCTGTGGGGCCGGTTGGACCTGGATCACCTTGTAAACCGGTTGGACCGGTCGGACCAATTACACCTTGCACTCCTTGTATCCCTTGTATTCCTGTTGGACCTACCTGCCCCATTTCTCCCTGGGGACCTTGTAAACCTTGAACACCAGTCTCCCCTTGTGGCCCCATTGGCCCTTGCTCCCCTTGAATTCCTTGAGAACCAGTTGGCCCTGTAGTCCTTGTATTCCTGTTACACCTTGTAAACCACTACCTCCTAAATTACCTTGAACACCTTGTATACCAGTATTTCCAGTTGGACCGGTTGGACCATTTTCTCCTTGCACCCCTTGTATACCTTGTATTCCTGTCGGGCCGATTGGACCGATTGGACCTTGTACGCCTTGTATCCCTTGTATTCCTGTTGGACCGGTTGGACCGATTGGACCAGGAATTCCTTGTATACCTTGAATACCAGTTGGACCAGTCGGACCTCTTTCGCCTTGTATTCCTTGAACACCTTGTATTCCCTGTGGGCCTCGTTCTCCCATAGGTCCTTGATTACCTTGAGAACCTTGTGGTCCAGTTAAACCAGTTGGGCCGGTTGGACCATTTTCTCCTTGCACCCCTTGTATTCCTTGTATTCCTTGAGGCCCGGTTGGACCGATTGGACCTTGTACGCCTTGTATTCCTTGAGGGCCAGTTGGTCCACCTAAAGAACCTGTCGGACCGGTTGGTCCAGTAGGCCCCGTAATACCTGGCGGCGGAAAAGGAATAGGTGCTTGAAACTTACTACACTTATCTTGATTCTTCACAAGCATCTCCTCCCGTTTGTAACGCATCAAACTATTTTCAATATATTTAAACTGGCTGTTATTACTCCCGCTAATGTCGTTACATGCCCAATAGCTAATGGACCATTTTGTAATGACAAAGTGGAATTTAGAGAAGTAACTTCGATTACCATCGTATTGGAAATCGCTGGTTCTAATATAAAATTACCTTTTGTAACATAAAAAATAAAACTCCCTGCGACTTGCGTTCCGTTTAACACAAGACTTACTGAAATTGTTTCATTCCCAAAAATTGCATCACCTTGAAAATAATAACTTATCAAATATATCCCTGGCGTACTTAACGTTATAGTTGTCGCATTTGTTAAACTAACTCCTGATCCAAAAATTGTAGATCCAGAATTAATTGGTATTAACGCATTCGCTGCAATTGTACTCGTTGAAGTAGAAAAGAAATAACCGCCCCCGCTAGGTAAGCCAGTCGCTCCTGTCGCTCCCGCTATTCCCAAGAAACCTATTGAACCTGCACTACCAGTTGCTCCTGTCGGTCCCACCACGCCACTCGGGCCCTGACTACCTTGTGCTCCAACTGGGCCTATACTACCACTAGCACCTATCACCCCACTTACTCCACTTGGGCCTTGCAATCCTTGAACCCCTTGTATACCTTGTATTCCTTGCGGACCCGTTGCACCTGTATTGCCGGTCGTTCCCGTTATTCCTTGTATTCCCGTAATCCCTTGAAAACCTTGCAAACCTTGTGGTCCAGTTGCCCCGGTTGCTCCAGTAGCTCCAGTTTCACCCATTGCACCAGTAATTCCAACATTCCCTTGTGGGCCTTGAGGTCCTTGACTACCTGGCGCTCCTTGGACTCCTTGAGGGCCTGTTATACCGACTTCCCCTGTATTTCCTTGGGGACCTCTAATTCCTTGCGCACCTGTTGGACCGATAATTCCTTGCTCTCCTTGTATTCCTTGCACTCCTTGCGCTCCTGTTGGACCCATTATTCCTTGTAATCCTTGAGGACCTTGCAAGCCAATAGCTCCAGTCGGTCCTATTATTCCTTGCACTCCTTGAGGACCTTGTACACCTTGTGTGCCTGTCAATCCGGTAGCCCCTTGTATCCCTTGAACACCTTGAGGACCTTGTATTCCAGCTGCTCCTGTTTCTCCTTGTATTCCTTGCACTCCTTGTATACCTTGTGCTCCAGCAGGACCGGTTGCTCCTCGGATTCCTTGTGCACCTTGAGCTCCTTCTGCTCCTGTAACACCAGCTGGACCGGCTATCCCTTGTATTCCCACCATTCCTTGTGCTCCTGTTGGGCCTATTACACCTTGAATACCTTGAATACCTTTAGAGCCTTCTGCACCTGTTGGACCAGTTACTCCACGCGTACCTTGTATTCCTTGAGAACCTTCTGCACCCGTTGGACCTGTTATTCCTTGGTTACCTTGAGGACCTTGTGCCCCTTGTACTCCAACTGCTCCAACTACACCTTGTGAACCTTGTGCTCCCCTTACACCTTGAGGACCAGTTGGACCTGTTATACCTTGCACTCCTTGCGCTCCAATTGGTCCTATCCCTCCGCTTACGCCTGTTGAACCAGTCGCACCCGTCGGACCGGTTGGACCTCCTGGTGGACCGGGTGGGCCAGCTGGTCCAGTCACCCCACTAGATGGACCAATTGGACCTGTTGTTCCCGTCGGACCGCCCGGCGGTCCTTCTGAGCCTTGAATACCAATGCTACCCGTCGCTCCAGTTATACCTCTTATTCCTTTTATCCCTTGAAAACCTGTTGCTCCCGTTATACCTTGTATTCCTTGCACACCTTGTGGTCCTTGTAAACCTATTGCACCTGTTATCCCCTTTATTCCACTTATACCTTGGGCACCTTGCATTCCAGTAGAACCAGTTGGACCCACTTCACCTTGTATTCCTTGTGCTCCTTGCGGGCCTTCCTCCCCAGTAATTCCTTGTATCCCTTGGAAGCCGTCTTCTCCTTGTATACCAGTAGCCCCTTGCTCTCCTTGTATTCCTTGAACACCTTGAGGACCTTGTGAACCAGTTACACCCGAGAGTCCAGTTATGCCTCTCTCTCCTTGCATTCCTTGTGCTCCTGTTTGTCCTCGCTCACCTATTTCCCCTTGTATTCCCTGTATGCCTTGTATACCTTGACTACCAGCAGGACCCGTAGCTCCTTGTATTCCTTCTAACCCTTGTACTCCAATATCACCAATTAGACCTTGGTTACCGATTAATCCTTGAGCACCTTGGAGACCAGTCGGGCCAGTTATACCTTGCTCTCCTGTACCACCAATAGCTCCTTGTATTCCTTGTGCTCCTGTTGTCCCTCGGGGACCTTGTATTCCCCTGATACCTTGAGGACCTTGGGGCCCAGTTGCTCCCGTCGGTCCAGTCACCCCTGTAGGACCAACAGGACCTTCATGCCCTCCAGTTGGACCGATTGGACCACTATTACCTGTCGGACCAGTTGCTCCTATAAGCGGAAGAGGCAGTGCCACTCCGAATTTTTTGCAATTTCTATGATGACGCACAACAATCCCCCTTCCCTAAAATCATTACACCTTTTATATGAAATGCATTTTTATAAGAAAAGTACACCTTTGACCTCATTTTTTTAAAATAAAGAAGCCTATCATTTCATCTTGGTATTATCCCCTATAGGTAGACAGTAAAAAAAGAGTCCATCTGATATGATGGACTCAATACTGTTTTATCTGGAGGAGATTTTTTTATGGCAAGAAAGGGACAATCATTTCAAAAATATACAGAAGAACTAAAGCGAGAAGCAGTTCGTCTTCGATTAGAAGAGAGAAAATCATTGCGAGAAATTCGTGAACAACTCGGTGTGAAGAGAGATGCTCAGATTATTGAGTGGGTAAAACGTGCGCAACAGGGGGAGTCCTTTGATGATCAACGTGGCGTCTGGAATCGAAAGAATTTTAATAGTCTAGAAGAAGAAAATGCTTATTTGGAGGCACAGGTTGAGTATTTAAAAAAGCGCAATCCAAATCTAAACGGGAAGGAATGGTCCTAAAGAAAGAACGATTTTCTCTTATCGATTCATTACGCCAAGCCTAGCCACTTCGATGGCTGTTTCAAATCGCGGAAGTTTCTAAGGCTGGCTACTATAAATGGCGGAAATATCATAACGTACAGCGTTTACGTCAGAAAAGGGATAGGTGGCATAAAGAACATATTTTATCTATTCATCGTCAGCACCCTTATTATGGGTATAAACGCATGACTCGTGCTTTAGCTCGAGAAGGAGTGGTAATGAATCATAAACTTGTTCGTCGTCTCATGAGAGAGCTGGATATTCAATCTATCATTCGAAAAAAATGTCCGTTTTATGGAAGAAAAACATCTGTGATATTTAAAAATCATTTGAAGAAACTGTTTTGATAATGCGTGTATCGAATCATTCTTCTCACATTTAAAAACAGAGAAGTTGTATTTAGTGCGCCCAAAAACATATGAAATGGTCTATCGAGCAATTCAAGAATATATTCAATTCTATAATACAGAAAGGTTCCAAGAAAAACTTCACGGCCTTTCCCCGATAGAATATTGGGAAAAGGCCGTGGCATAATACTCTTTTTATTACTGTCTACTTGACAGGGAGATGACCAACAGTCGAATCTTTTTATTTTTCATATTCAAGGTGATTATGTCTTTTACAACCAAATAAATAGCAAGCCCCTATATAATCAGTTTCAAACTCTAATCCTGGAACGTATCCAGATTTGATACGTTCTACCAATGTTTTATAACAATTATTCTCTTCTGTATATTCCTCAATTAACTCTTTCTTATCATTTTCTGTCCAGTTTTCTTCTACTTCTTCATTCTGAACATCTTCTATTTCTGCTGTTTTCGCTTCGATAGATTCCCGTATAACTTCATTTATACGGGAGAAATTATTCGTTTTATATAGAGCATACACAAATCTACCAATCCAATTAGGACTTTTCCAGCATTCTTTATATCCCTTTTCGAACCATTCAATTGCTTCTTTATAGCAATTCAACTCAACATATAAATCTGCTACCTTAATTTCCCCTAAAAAATTATCAGATTCCCTGTTAAAAGTATCTAACTTCTCTTTTGCTTCTGTCATTCGTTCTAAATCAATTAAACATTTTACATAGCTATACATGATATAGTCCGAATCCCCTGCAACTCGCAAGAAAAATTCTGAAGCTTTTTCCAGCTCTCCAAGGTTATAATGTGCTACAGCTACATTATGATATGCTTCATCTGATGGTTGAATCGAAATAGACTTTTGTAATGCTTCTTTCGCTTCTGTCCATTTTTCTTGTTTCATGTAAATGTCCCCTAAGATGTTATAAGGAAAGTATGAAGAAGGATTCAACTTAACAACTTCTCTTATTAATTCAAGAGCTTTATCATCATTCTCTTCCTCATAAAAGTACATCCAAGCCAGATTATTGAGAGATTGTACGTCTCTAGATTCATGTACTGCTTGTTGAAACAGTTCCATTGCTTCCTCATATTTATTTTGTTCAAACATTTCAATTGCCTTCTCATTAATGTTCAAATAAATACCTCCGAAGTAAATGAATTCATCTATTCCCTATCATTATAGTAAAATGTAAAAATTATAATTTCTATAAAAAAATTTCTTTCTCTCGTCTACATTTCGATTGAAATAGAAGCTAAAACACACGAATTTACAACAATCAGTAAATTTTTCAATCTCCCTTAAATTGGATATACACCCTGTTTTAATTTACATATTATGGTACAATTAAAAGGGTACTAACTAAACATTTACGCTCCACACTAGTAATCTAGCAATACCAAAATCAAAATTCACATGGAATTGAGGGATGTTATGAAACAGAAATTAGCTGTTCTTCTATTCACCGGAATCATATTATCCGGATGTTCAGCTATTCCAGGAAATTCTTTAGAAACTGGAAACGGCAGTATGGAATTATTAACACCAACCATTACAACAAAAGATAATGAATTAGAAATTAAGACCGAGGGCATTGATGAAAATAAAGTGACCTTTATTTATGTTGCTAATAAAAAAGTGTTGGAACAAAAGCTAAAGAATGGTGAATCCTACAAGCTTAACATTAAAGATATCGAACATGCTCATAGGACAGACTACAAACCAAAAGTTCAACTTTTGCAAACGAAAGATGATGATGATGGTGGAGAAATAGTAACCTTCAAACAAGTTAGATATACAGTTAAAAACTGATTTTAAAGTTGTTTCATTATAAATGTAACGAACGAAAATATACTTTTAACAGTAGATACATGTAAGGGGTGCTAACATGAAAAAACGATGGATTTCTTGGTGGATTGGTAACATATTTTGGATTATCGTTTTTGGAATATGGGCCACTATCATTTGGCTACGAGATTTTGATGGTGCTGGTGTTATTCAAACACCTGAAATTAAATCAATATCACTTATCGTTTTATTAATTACGTTTATCATACCGGTATTTTTTCAAATTATATGGCTAATCATTAATTTGAGAATGAGTAAAAAAAATAATTATACGATTTAGTTTTTTTGAATTAACAGATGAATATTTTTCATAAAAAAGAGAGGAATCTACATCAAAATAGATTCCTCCCTTTTACATTTGGACTTTTACATTTGGACTTATACTGCGCTTTTACTGCAGCACTACTCCTCTTTTTTACGATGCATGTTCATCTTTCTTCTTCATTAACGCTCTTTTCTTCATCGCTTTCGTTAAATATCCACCTTTAAACGAACGAATTTCATACGAAGACATAAACGCTTTCGGTGCAATTTCATTAATAATTTCTAAAAGCTCTTTCTCTCTAGAACGCTTTGCGACGATATCTAAGCGATAACGTATAGAATTAATACCTTCGCCTTCAAATACTGTAACGCCAAATCCAGAGTGACGTAACTCATCTACTAATTCATTACAACGGTCTAGTAAACTAACTTGATACGTAATATAACCAATTGCTAATTTATTCTCTATATAACCGCCTAATAACAGTCCCGCACTAAAGCCAATGACATAGGCAACGATGTTCATCCAATTTGATAAATCTTGAAACACAATACCTAAACTGACAATGTAAATAGCTCCTTCTAACAATCCAACACCAGCAGCGGATCTTGTTTGATTCTTTACAAGCAAAATCGTACGAATTGTTAAAATTGGAACGTAAATAATTTGTAGCACAAAAATAAGTAGCGCTTGTAACATTGGTATCCACCTCTTTCAAAAAGTCTTTTGTCATAATAACATACATAACCTTTAGAAATCGATGGGTTTTTTAAAATTTTTTTATTATTTTTCATACTATTGAAAAACGCAAAAAAGAAGCGTATCATATTTGTCGTTAATTTGATTACTTGTATCATATCGCTAAACTAAAAAAGGAACCAAATTAGGTCCCTTTCATCATAGCTCTATGTTTTTCGAAGCATGTTCCCTTTGCTTCTCTTCTTCTTTCACTAACTGCATATTTGCATACGCTAAATTTGCAATCATTAAAAAGTGACCACCTAAAATACCTGTACCGAATGCCCAAATTTCCATTTCATGCTCAATTTCATACATGATTATAGCTCCTAAAATAGCAGCTGCAAATCGGTTTAAAACTCCTAATCCAGGAGACTTTTCCTTCATTACGATACTTTTTCCGAGTTTCTCCACTCTGCGAGCTAATAACCAAAGACAATAGGCGCTTACTGCTAATCCAATACCAAACCCTGTCACTTGTTTTCCAAACGGAGTAATCGTCCACATAAGTAGTAAACCACTAAAGATCACATACAATTGTAATCGATATACACGTAAGGCTTCTTGAATCAAAATATCCGCTCCTAAGTTCTCATTTTTTGTACTTTAGAAGAAAAGCAGCAACTTACACAGTTGCTGCTTTCTCTTCTTCTTGTTCTTGTTCCATCTTACGAATTTCAACACGTTTAATTTGGTAAGCGTCTTTTTCTAACACTTTAAATTCATAACCTTCTGCCTCAACGTGTTGTCCTTCTTCGATTTCATGATTTTGCATCATAATCCATCCACCGATTGTATCCACATCATCTTCTTCGATGTGTAATCCAAATAAATCTTTCACTTCTGAGATAAGCACTTTTCCATCAACAATGATATGTTGCTCGTTCACATGTTGAATTGGTGGTGCTTCATCTTCATCATATTCGTCACGAATTTCGCCGACGATTTCCTCCAAGATATCTTCAAGCGTTACAATTCCGGCTGTTCCTCCGTACTCATCATATAAAACAGCCATCGGAATTCGCTTCTTCTGCATTTGAAGTAATAAATCGTGAATTGGAGTCGTTTCCATCACTTCAATAATCGGACGCATATACGAGCGAATAGATGATAAATCTTTTTGATCCTCGGTCATATATCGAATAAAGAAATCTTTTACGTTGACCATACCGATAATATCATCTTTATCCTCTCCAAAAATCGGATAACGTGTGTATCTCTCATTTTGGATCACTTTCATGTGTTCTTCTACTGAATCTTCCAGGTAGAAACCAACGATTTCTGTTCGCGGTACCATAATCTCTTTTGCAATACGATTATCAAATTCAAAAATGTTATTTACATACTTGTATTCGGCTTGATTAATTTCGCCACTTTCATAGCTATCTGAAAGAATAAGGCGTAATTCTTCTTCGGTATGAGCTACTTCATGTTCAGAAGCCGGTTTTAAACCGAATAAACCAGTTATCACACGAGCTGAACCATTCAATACCCAAATAAATGGATACATTACTTTATAGAACATCATTAGTGGAGCTGCAAATAATAATGTTACTTTTTCAGCCTTTTGAATTGCCATCGTTTTCGGAGCCAATTCCCCTACTACAACGTGTAAATACGTCATTAACATAAAAGCAAGACCAAATGTTAATACTGATGAAATAGAAGGATTTAAGTTCCATTTCTCAAATAATGGGTGTAATAACTTTTCAATTGTCGGTTCACCTAACCAACCTAATCCCATAGCTGTCACTGTAATACCTAATTGACAAGCAGATAAATATTCATCTAAATTTGTTGTTACCTTTTTCGCTGCTAAAGCACCGCGTTTTCCTTCTGCAACAAGCTGATCAATACGACTTGAACGTACTTTTACAATCGCAAACTCAGCTGCTACGAAAAATCCAGTAAATGCGATTAAAATCGCAACCATGACTAAATTAAATATTTCCAATGAATCCCCTTAGTTAAAAAACTAAGGTGTCCACCTCCTGTATACTATAATGTTTTCTTATTTGTTTCTTAGAAAACATAGCCCTATACAAAAATTAAAGAGGTCAGATTTCACTTTTTCTATAATAATAGAGCAAGTGTCTGTATTAAAGCTGTCGTTTGACCAGATAAAGATTTCGATATTTTTTCACGTTGTGAATCAGTCAATCCATCTAAAAGCGGCTTTAACTCTGTTAACTCTGCTTCTAATCGATGAATATGGTCTGTCACTTCATTCACTTGTTTCGAAACGTGTTCATTGATACCGAGCAGCTTCTTCTTCTCCTCGATTTTCTCTTTAATCTCACAAAGCGGCATATGCATTTCTTTGCACTTCTCAATAAATTGTAATGTCTCAAATGCTGTTTCGTCGTAATAGCGATAATTAGATTGAGATCGCTCCGCTTTTAAGATACCTAGATTCGTATAATAATCAATCGTTCGTTTCGACACGTGAGCCATGAGAGCCAACTGTCCGATTCGATACACCTTCCCAACGATCTTCCCCCCTTGTTTATATTACTTACATGATACAATACATAAACTGTACAGTCAAACGTGACGGTTTATTATTCACAATTTATACCAAATTCCAAGCTCCACCCTACTATTATCCAATACAAATCACTCATACAATAAAATTACTAAACTATTACCTAATCACTACATTGTCTGTACCTTTTAACCTTTCTTATTTAAAAGCATATTCTACTAATAATGATTGCTTGTATAGGAGGAAATTAACATGAAAAAGACAATCATTTCTCATTTTTATAATGAAGAATACCTACTCCCATGGTGGCTTATGCATCACACGAAAATATTCGATCACGGCATTTTAATTAATAGAGGGTCTACAGATCGTTCCGTAGAGATTTGTAAACTATTAGCACCCCACTGGGAAGTACGAAATTCTAGATTTCTTGAGTTTGATCCAACTAATACTGATATTGAAGTGATGGAAATTGAAAGAGAAGTTTCAGGTTGGAAAATCGTTTTAAATACTACTGAATTCTTTTGTTGTAATAATACTGAAGATTTTTTTTCATCTCTTCATACACTAGGCCAAAACATGTATGCGATTAGAATGATTTTAATGATAGATAATCACAATTATAATTATTCAAAGCCTAGATATTCTATCCCCTTAGTAGAACAGCGATACCACGGTGTCTTCCCTTACAACCCACAACTCGGATGTGCTTGGAGATTTATTCACAATCATCTAGATGGTGCATATTTACCTGGTAGACATCATTCGCGGCACGGATATATAATTTATGACTATCCTTCATTTATTTTAAAATTTTATTTTAGCCCTTGGAATGAACAGTCAAAGGCAAGAAAATTACAAATTACACCTACCCTTTCAAAAAGGGGTGTTCAAATGGGGCTTCAAACACATTACGGTCAATCTCCTGAAGTACTGGACATACGTTTTTTAGAGCTTAGTAACCTAACACAAGACCTCCGTCATAACCCTGAATACCAAGAATTATTCCCAAAATTCAAACCGTAATATTTTCTGCATCGTCATCGCCTCAAACATTTTCATTCGCTTAATCAAAAACAATCTCATTTGCATAAAACATGAATACTGTATAAATAATAAATTTTTATTTTAGGAGGAAAAAATGAAAGCTGTTATTCTTGCTGGTGGGTACGGTACAAGAATTGGGGAAGAAACACATTTAAAACCGAAACCTATGATTGAAATTGGAACAAAACCCATTCTATGGCACATTATGAGTTTGTATAGTCATTACGGGATTACTGAGTTTATTATTTGCTTAGGCTATAAAGGATATGCAATTAAAGAGTTCTTTCTAAATTACAACTTACACATGTCTGATTTCACAATACAGTTAAACGATAATACAATTACTAGCCATTCTCATCGTGTAGAACCGTGGAAAGTTACACTAATCGATACTGGTGTAAATACCGAAACGGGTGGCCGAGTGAAAAAGATTCAAAATTATGTCGGAGACGAACCTTTCTGCCTCACTTATGGTGATGGATTAAGTAATGTAAATATAAAAGAACTTATTACATTCCATAAAAAACATGGAAAAATGGCTACTGTTACTGCCGTACAACCTCCTGGTAGATTTGGTTCTCTCATATTAGATAAACAGTCTGTAACATCTTTTCAAGAAAAGCCATTAGGTGATGGCGGATGGGTTAACGGTGGATTTTTCGTTTTAAATCCTGAAGTTTTCAATTACATTAGTGGAGATAAGTCTGTTTTTGAAACAGACACTTTAGTTCAGTTAGTAAACAAAAACGAATTGGCCGCATATCAACATTCTGGTTTTTGGCATCCAATGGATACATTGCGGGATAAAAATAAATTAGTCGAGCTATGGGAAAGTAATAACGCTCCATGGAAGGTTTGGTAATATGGCTTCATCATCTTTTTGGAATAAGAAAAAAGTATTTATTACGGGACATACTGGATTTAAAGGCTCCTGGCTCACCCTTTTCTTAAGTTCTTTAGGGGCAGAAATAGTGGGCTTTTCTTCTCATCCCCCATCCATTCCTAATCTTTTTGAACAAGGTAACGTAGCAAAAGAGTGTATGACAATTCATGGCGATATTACTGATTACGACTCTTTATTCCACGCCCTAAAACAACATAATCCCGACATAATATTTCATTTAGCAGCTCAGCCAATCGTCACCACTTCATACAAAAATCCTATCGATACATTCAAAACGAATGTTTTAGGTACTGTCCACGTGCTAGAAGCAGCAAAGTCCGTCGAAAGCGTACGTGCCATTATTAATGTGACAAGCGATAAATGTTATGAGAATGACGGTAGTGGCGACCGAGCGTTCGTGGAAAATGACCGACTAGGAGGTTTCGACCCTTATAGCGCTAGCAAAGCTTGCGCTGAAATAGTGGCAACATCCTATCAAAAATCATTCTTCCGCACTAATACCCAGAAACTCGCCTCAGTCAGAGCTGGTAACGTCATCGGCGGTGGTGATTGGGCAGAAGATCGATTATTCCCTGATATCATTCGGGCATATTTGCACAATCATACTTTGTGTATTCGAAACAAATATGCCGTCCGTCCGTGGCAACATGTTTTAGATCCTCTACATGGCTATATCCTTCTAGCTGAGAAACTTTGGAATGATGCTAAATATGCAGAAGCATGGAATTTCGGACCGATTAATGAACCTAGCAGAACCGTAAATGATGTCATTCAATCCGTAACGAAATTATGGAATAAACGACTCACCATCCATTCTCCCTCTACGAAAACTCCTTATGAATCACCAATTTTAACACTCAACAGTACAAAAGCAGTAAACAAACTCGGCTGGACCCCTAAGTTATCAACAGATGATTCTATTGCTTGGACTGTTGATTGGTACAAAAAATATGCATCCGGTGAAAATATAGAATCTTTCACGCGACAACAAATCGATGCATTCAAAAATTTATAAGGGGACTATAAAATGGAACAGAAAAAATGCCGTTTTTGCCACTCATTACTAACCAACACTTTTTTAGATTTGGGCGTTTCTCCTCTTGCTAATTCATTTGTAGCTCCTGAAAATTCAAATAAAATGGAACCATTTTATCCGCTGCACACATTTGTTTGTCACTCTTGTTTACTCGTGCAGCTAGATGAATTTGAATCTCCGCACAATATTTTTCATGACTACTTATACTTCAGCTCTTACTCCTCAAGCTGGCTGCTACATGCTAAAAAATATGTAGAAATGGCGATTAAGCGTTTCAACTTAACAAAACATTCAAAAGTGATTGAAATTGCAAGTAACGATGGGTACTTATTACAATACTTTCAAAAAGAAAATATCGAGACATTGGGAATTGAACCCGCAAAAAACGTAGCAGAAATTGCTATCCAAAAAGGAATTCCTACTGAAGTAAATTTTTTCAGTAATGACTTAGCAAAAAAATTGCCACAAGCTGATTTAATCGTCGCAAATAACGTATTAGCACACGTTCCGAACTTGCATGATTTTGTCGCTGGTTTAAAAACACTATTAAAACGTGATGGCACGATAACAATTGAATTCCCACACTTATTAAACCTCATATCCTTTAAACAGTTCGATACTATCTACCATGAGCACTTTTCCTACTTCTCACTTATAAGCCTTCAAAAAGTTTTAAGTTATCATCATTTACAAATTGTTGATGTAGAAGAACTTTCAACGCATGGTGGTTCCTTACGGATTTTTGTAAACCATCTAAGTGCCCAATCAACTATCCATTCCAATGTTACAAAATTAATTCAAAAAGAAGTCGACCACGGGTTAGATACTTTAGATTGCTATCTCCTTTTTTCTAAACGCATCGAACAATTGAAAATAAATATTTTAAAGTTTTTTATTGAAGCGAAAGCTTTAAACAAACAAATTATCGGTTACGGTGCTCCAGCTAAAGGAAACACCCTTTTGAATTATTGCGGGATAGGTAAAGAATTTCTAGCTTATACAGTAGATAAAAATCCTCACAAACAAAATCTCCTTTTACCAGGAACTCGTATTCCAATAAAATCTCCAGCAGAAATTAAACGTACAAAACCAGATTACATTCTTATACTTCCTTGGAATTTGAAAGACGAAATTATGAAAGAATGCTCTTTCATTCGTGAATGGGGCGGTAAATTTTTAGTGACGGTTCCAGAAATTGAGGTGATCGAGCCATGAAGAAAGTTGTTGTAACAGGTGGTAGTGGCTGGATAGGTAAATATGTTGTACATTCACTTATACAAAAGGGATACGAAGTGCACGCCATGTATAATAAAAATAACCCCTCTCACCTCCCTTGCCATTGGCATAAAGTAAACTTGCTTCGCGATGACGAAGTAAAACAATTCATTTACGACGTTCAGCCTAGCCATCTCATTCACCTTGCTTGGGAAGCAGTGCCACCAGCATGCTATGTATCTATTAATAATTACTATTGGCTAAAGTCTAGTATTTCATTGATTCAACACTTTACAACATGCGGTGGAAAGCGTGTTGTCGTTGCAGGTACTGGCGCAGAGTACGAATGGTTTAACGGCGTATTATTTGAAGATTCACCGCTCCTTTCCTATAAAACCCCGTATTCTTTATGTAAAAATGCACTGCACTCCTGGCTAGAAACGTATGCACAACAAACAGGCCTCAGCATGTGTTGGGGCCGCATTTTTCATATGTATGGACCTCACGAACAAGGTAATCGGCTCGTTTCTAACATTATCACTTCCTTATTAAAAAACGAGGAAGCACTATGTACACATGGAAAACAATCGAGAGATTTCCTCCATGTGAGTGACGTCGCTGACGCTCTCGTAACAATATTAGAACACAGCGTTACAGGCACCATCAATATCGCTTCTGGTCAATCTGTACAAATTAAAGAGTTAGCTTCTATCATTGCTAAAAAGATAGGAAAAGAACATTTAATTAAACTAGGTGCAATCCCTTTCTCTAAAGATGAACCTTTATTTGTCGGGGTTAATGTAGAACGTTTAAAAACTGAAGTAAACTGGAAACCAACATACGATCTAAATACAGGAATTGAAGAAACAATTTTATGGTGGAAATCATTTATACAAAAACATAACGATATGCATCATTAAAACGTAAATCCTTCGTTCCTCTCGCTAATTCCTTATACCATCCTTCTAATCTTTCCGGCGTAACAATATGATGCGTCCCCATTCCCCCATGCTTACTAGCTTCAGAAAGAGTCGGACCAATTTGTAACTTTCTCTTTCTCATCGCATCGTTCCACGGACTAAACCCAAACCATAATATACAGGCAAGAGGTGGATAAATCATCGATTCATGCGCAGATAAATGTCTTCCAACCGTATAACTTCCATGCTCATGATTATGAATAAATCTACCTCTTCTCCATAACGGCCAATCTTCTGGTAAATAACCATGAAACCGCTGTTTCATTAAAGGTATTCCAAAGTTAAGGTCCGGATAGTTGTAGTTAGGATCATCAACCATAATAAGCCCGTCCAGCCAATACATCCTCCCCCCCAATTCATTTAGCGATTTCCAAAACTGATTTTTATCTTGCACGCAAAGAAACTCAGTCGTATTTAAAATCATTTTCCATCCTTGTACTTCTTGTTCTATCCTCATCACTTCATGATCTGTCGCATATGCATCAAACTCTGGATTTACAGAATCTCGCACCTCCCAATGCGGTGCGAATTTTTTACAAATCTCAACCGAACGATCCTTAGAACCTTTATTAATTAAAATGCCATGATCAAACAGTTTCGTATGATGTATAAGCCACCACGGCAATAAATACTCTTCGTTATAAAAATGAGAAATAACAGTTGTAGTTATAACAATCTCCTCCTCTTTCTCTATTAATCTACTGTTTCATCCTACTCTTAATATACTTATCTGCTATGTCATTGGTTTCTCTTATTTTAAAAATATGTTTTTCTACCATATACTACACTTTCTTAGACAGCCACTATTTCCTAAAGAAACATCCCAATAAACTGAAAATTAAGTTATAATATCATTATAAAATATGAAGGAGGAATGCACCCATGTACTACAACACTTCATTCGAAAACGATCAACCTGTAGGCCGTCTATAAACTAAGGCGGGCTTGTAACACATACACTATGCCTCGTCTTAGGGAACTCATATTACCCTAAAAATAGACGGAGGTACTTCAAATGAAACAAACAATTTTAGGAGCTATATGCTTATCACTAGCAGCAAGTATATGGGGCGGTATGTATGTTGTTAGCAAATACGTACTCGATTTTATCCCACCACTAACACTCGTTTGGCTACGCTTTATTATCGCTTTTGTTGTTTTGTATGGCATTTTAAAACTAGCTGAGAAAAAGCAAAAGAAAAAAGTAACCATTCGCAAAAAAGATTGGCTCCTATTCGCTTGGATTGGATTTATCGGATATTTTATTTCAATCACATGTCAATTTATCGGAACAAAATTATCCGACGCTCATACAGGCTCATTAGTAACATCAGCTACACCTGCATTTATGGCTATATTTGCAGCGCTCATTTTGAAAGAAAAACTAACCGCTCGTAGACTTTTATCTACTATCATAGCGACAATCGGTGTCATTATCGTAATCGGGTGGGATATTGAAATTGGCTCCTATTTTATCGGAACAATCATTTTAGTTGGAGCCGCTATTACGTGGGCTTTACTATCTATTTATGTAAAAATCGCTTCAATCCAATTTTCATCCTTAGTTATTACAACGTATGCCATATTCTTTTCACTCTTTTTTATTACACCTTTTATGATAGGGGAACTACAAACATCCTCTATCGGAACAGTAAATACGTACGTCATATTAGGCGTATTATACTTAGGAATCGTCTCAACAGCAGGTGCCTTTTTCCTTTGGAATAAAGGATTAGACTTAATGGATGCAAGCATCGGTTCCTTATTTTTCTTCTTCCAACCTATCGTTGGATCATTACTTGGTTGGCTCTTATTAAATGAGACATTAAATAGTAACTTTTTCATTGGTGGTATGCTCATTATATGTAGCGTTTTCATTACTACTTTTGAAAAGAAATAACAAAACAGGCAGAGATTCTTAGTCTCTGCCTGTTCGCATAATTGGATCTTGGTCGTGAAAACCAATACAAATCGGTATATTACTTTGCACTTCACTACGTACACTTATAAAACTACACAGCGTTTTAGCAATTAAATATAAAGTTATACTGATTGCTTTTTCACTTGTATCAAAGCCATTTTCATTATACATATCTGCTAATTCTACAGCCCCCGGCCCCTCAATATTATATGTCCATTCAGATGCCCAATCGTCATCCTCTTCTTCCATTGGAAAATACTCCTCACAAATATAAAACTGACTATCCCATTCGTTATCAAGGTCATACTCAAAATAAATCGCTTTTGCTTCTTCGTTAGTAGCCATTTCTACAGCTGCATCCAAACCTACTCGAATACTTTCCTTATATGACTCTAAATCAATTGCTTTAATTCGTTCTGCATATTCTGTAGATGCCAACATGCAACAAATATCATAATACTTCGCTTCTATTTGCTCTACTGCTAACGAAAAGACATCCTCTTGCATCTCTTCTAAATACTGAAATATATCCACACTAAACACTCCTCACTCTTTACGCACTCCAATGCGATGGACGGGACAACAATTTCGGCAATTTCGTATGCTTATCCCCTTTCGCCGCATTAATTTGAACTTGCGTAAGAAAAATACAATTTGTAAAGTCTGCTCCGCGAATATCTGCATCTCGTAAATCTGCTCCAATGAGATCTGCCCCTCGTAAGTCTGCTCCATTTAAGTTTGCCGCAATTAAGTAAGCTCCTCTTAAATTTGCACCTTGTAAATCTTTCTTTTTCAGATTTGCTCCCATAAGGTCTGCTCCGCGGTGAATGATTCGTTTCTTACGCGCAGTATTCATTTCCTTCCATACTAATTCGCTCGTTTCTAAAAGAAGAATGTTCACCTCTGCCCTATGCATTGGAACATTTATTTTCATTAACTCACCTGGATTTAAATTCGAAAGTCGCTCTGTCTCCTCAATTGCGGTCTCCAGCTCTTTATGAATTGGCTGTGTTGCCTTTAAAAGAATCGCTTCATTCAAATACCAAAGCATTTCATGAAGTTGATGCATAACCGGAAAAGCATCGTACATTTTTCTTGCATGCTTTGCATCTTTCCTCCAATCAATCCCTTTAAACGTACCCTGAGAAATCTTCTGCCCAGCACCGAAACACTCAAATACTGTACAACCTTTATAACCTTTTCCTCTAAGATTTTTATGTATACTACATTTAAAATCTGATTGTAAGTTGGAACATGGTTTACCACCATCTTTATTCACTGCAAAATCTACCGATGCTGCGAACGGTAATGCAACGCAACATAGACCGAAGCATTTTTCGCAGTTTGCTTTTAAATGATCATTATGATTAGTCAAAATCTATACCCCCTGTTGTCTTTTGACTATTTCATAATATTCCAACTGTAATAAATAATCAATTTTAAAATAAACCGGCATCTTTCGTTTCAATTCATAACTTTATCATTCGATTTCCTTTCAATTGAAAAGGACTATTTCTATTCAATGAATTATAATTAAATTATAAATTTTCTAACTAAAAGGAGACTTATTATGGCACTAGAAATGAAAACAAACTGTCAAATTTGTGATCAATCGCTCGAACAAGATTCTGAAGCATACATTTGTGTATATGAATGTACATTTTGCGCACCATGTACAGAAGAAAGACAAAACGTTTGTCCAAACTGCGGCGGCGAATTAGTACGTAGGCCGAAAAAGAAACAATAAAAAGCAAAGCGATATCGCTTTGCTTTTTATTGTTTTCTGAGTATATGAAATTATATCGAACACAACTTAAACATTTAAAAATTTCACACAAACAGGCTCTGGCACAGCAACATCAGATTGTAAAAGTGTTAACTTTCCTGTAGATTCATCTCTTGAAAATAGCACAAGATTATGTGACTTTTCATTTGTAGCAACAAGGAACTTTTCAGTAGGATCTAATACAAAGTCTCTTGGCCAATTTCCTTCTGTAGATGTGTGTTCAACAAATGTAAGCTGACCTGAATTTTGATCTACGCTATAAACAGCGATACTATTATGACCACGATTACCTGCATATACAAAACGGCCGTCAGAAGAAATATGAATCGCACTTCCTTGACTATTTTCATCAAATTGTTCTGGAAGAGTAGAAATATACTGTAATTCTGTAAAGGAGCCTTCTTCCGAGTTATATGTTAGCGCAATAACCTCTGAACTAAGCTCCGTCATTACATAAGCGTATTTTCCATTTGGATGAAAAGCAATGTGTCTTGGTCCACTTCCCGGATTCACAGACAGGCTATTCACTTCTATTAATGTACTATCTTTTATTTCATACGTAATTAATTTATCTATCCCTAAATCAACACCTATCACATATTTTTCATCAGGAGTGTACCCCGCGTAATGTGCATGTGGTTTTTCTTGTCTTTCTTTATTCGGACCTGAACCTTCATGTGCCATAATAGATGCAGCAGGATTTACAGTTCCATTTTCTTCATTTACTTCAAAAGACTCAATCGTTCCTTTATGGTAATTTGCTGTAACTACTGTATGATTTCCACTATCAACACTAATATGACAAGGAGAAGCCCCTTCTACTACTTGTCTATTTTTCGCTTTTAGTTCTCCAGTATGACTATCAATGGAATAAGCAGCTACACCGCCAGATTCGCCTTCCTTAACAACGGAATAGAGATATTCATTATTTCGGTTAATCGTTACATATGTAGGGTTATCCAACTTAGCGGCAAGTGTTACATTACCAATTTTTTTTGCTTCCGTGTCTAAAATAAACTTATATATTCCTTCACTATTTTCTTTCGTGTATGTTCCAACATATCCGATAAACTCTTTGTTATCCTTCATTTTCATAACCCTCTCTCCCTATATTTTTCATTCATCATACTTCTTAAAATATTTTATGTTGAAAGAGTATCCTAAAAAATCGGAGTACCTCTTTATACGTTACCATATTTTCTTGGTAAATAGCTTTTAAACCCACTTTTTTTGATACGCTGCTATACTTTCATATTCTTCTTCCAATTGACGGGACAAACGGATATAGATTGGCGTTAAATCTTTATATTTTTCCACACTTTCCATGTTTGGCTCATGATGAAAATCTGCACCTACCATTTCAGAAACTACATGTAACGTATCTACTTCACCTAAACTATATAAACCGAGGATGGCAGCTCCTAAGCAAGAGCTTTCGAAACTTTCAGGAACATATACGTCTTGATGGAAAATATCCGCCATCATCTGTCTCCAAAGTTCCGACCTTGCAAAACCGCCTGTCGCTTGAATTTTTTTCGGTTCGCCAATGAGTTCTTTTAAAGCGAGAAGAACTGTATATAAGTTATAAATTACTCCTTCTAAAACAGCACGTATCAGATGTTCTTTCTTATGATGCAATCCGAGTCCAAAGAAAGATCCTCGCGCATTTGCATTCCATAAAGGAGCTCTTTCCCCCGCTAAATACGGGTGAAATAATAAACCGTCAGATCCCGGATTCACTTTTGCTGCTATTTCAGTAAGCACCTCATATGGATCTTTTCCTAAGCGCTTTGCAAGTTCAATCTCTGAAGTGCCCAATTGGTCACGAGCCCACCTGAAAATCATACCGCCGTTATTAACTGGTCCACCGATTACCCAATGGTCTTCAGTTAATGCATAACAAAAAATTCTACCTTTTGGATCTGTTACAGGACGATTTGTTACAGCACGTATCGCACCGCTTGTACCAATTGTAACAGCCACAACGCCAGGATCTATTGCATTTACACCTAAATTAGATAGTACTCCATCACTCGCTCCTACTACAAAAGGCGTAGAAACAAGTACATTCATCTCTTTGGCAAACTCTTCATCTAATCCTGTTAAACTGTGCGTTGTTGGAACAAGCTTTGAAAGCTTTTCATCTGTAATTCCTGCTACATGTAAAGCCTCTTCATCCCACTTTAAAGATTTTAAATTGAACATTCCTGTCGCTGATGCTATAGAATAATCAACTACATACTCTTTATATAACTTGTAAAAAACATATTCTTTAATAGAAATGAATTTATAACTTTTTGCGAATAACTCTGCCTGCTCATTCTGTAGCCAAACTAATTTCGAAAGTGGTGACATCGGATGAATTGGTGTCCCAGTACGAAGGTAAATTTCATGACCATTCATATCATTCTTTATTTTCTCTGCCCAGTTTGCACTTCTATTATCTGCCCAAGTGATACATCTCGTTAACGGCTTTCCCTTTTCATCTACAGCAATGATACTATGCATTGCCGAACTAAAAGAGACACAAAGAATATCATTCGGCTGTACACTACTTATTCGTACAGTTTCTTTAATCGTATTTATTACTGCACGAAAAATTTCTTCTGGGTCTTGTTCTGCTGTTTCAGGTGTAGGAGAATATAAAGGATATTCAATTCCATGACTAGCAATAACAGATCCATCAGTAGAAAATAGAACTGATTTTGTACTAGTTGTCCCAATGTCTACACCAATCATATATTTTGAGCTCACCATTTCTTCCTCCTAACAAAAAATTGCTACAGTATCCCACCATAAAAATACATTCCTTTTATCTATTAATAACGTTGTATGCCACAATTATCTAAATAGAAACATCTTTATCTTAAACAAACATATCGAGTAGTAAAACGCCTCCAAAAGCGATAAATGAAAGTAACGTTTCTAATACTGTCCATGTTTTAAATGTTTCTTTCACTGTTAAACCTAGGTATTCTTTTACCATCCAAAAACCAGCATCGTTTACGTGTGAAAACATTAATGCTCCTGCACCTGTTGCAATAACGAGTAACTCTAAGTTCACACCTGTCGTATTTTCAACGATTGGCGAAACGATACCCGCTGCTGTTGTTAAAGCGACTGTCGCTGAACCTGTCGCAATTCGAATTAACCCAGCTACTATAAATGCTAATACAATTGGAGATAGAGCTAAATGCTCAGACATTTGAGCAATAGCATTCCCTACCCCACTATCGATGAGAATTTGCTTAAATCCCCCGCCGGCACCAATAATCGCAACAATTGAACCGATTGGTAATAAGCTATCTTCTGTTATCTTCTTAATAGCTTTTTTATCGATACCTTGACGAAATCCAAGAAAATAGAACGCCGCAAAACATGCAATCAATAGTGCAATTATAGGACTACCGATTAATGTGACAATCTTCATCAAAGTATTAGAAAGAGGCACATAAGGAGCTGCTGCAGCTAAAACCATTAACATAACAGGTAACAATATAACTAAAAATGAAACTCCTATTCCTGGTAATTTCGTTGATTTTGTATTTACACGAATCAATTCTGGCTCATTTTCAGGAATTACACGTTTGTGAATCCACTTAGCGAATATAGGACCTGCAATAATCGCTGCAAAAAATGTAATAATGAGTGAATACATTAGTACCTTTCCAAGATTCGCTTTATAAATACCAATTGCAACTATGGCCCCTGGATGCGGAGGAACAAGACCGTGTACGACAGATAGCCCAGCAATTGCTGGTAATGCTATCAATAAAATATTTTGTTTCGTTGTTTTATGAATTGAAATTACTAACGGCAGTAATATTAAAATGCCTACTTCAAAAAACACCGGGATTCCAATAATAAAACCTGCAATTAACATAGCCCATGGTAAGTTTTTTATCCCAAAGGATTTAATAAAGAACTCTGCCACTTGCATTCCAGCACCTGACTCTGCCATCATTTTCCCTAAAATTGTACCCAATACTAAAATACCTACTAAATGCCCGAGAACACTTCCGACTCCCGTTTCATAAGCACTCACTATTTTATCCATTGGCATTCCAGACATAATTGCTAAAAACAAACTTGCAATCGTTAAACTAATAAACGCATGCCATCTCCACCACGATACCCCTAAAATAACAATTACAATTGATAATAATGTAATAATTAAAAGGTACATATTCATACGCAATTTCACCCCTTTATGTAAACCCTTTCAAAATTACTATACAATTAAGAGCACCTATATAGTTCTTTCATGAGTAAGAATTTATATATCGATATACAAATCATCTTCACAAAATAATAATTTATACAAAAAGAATCTCCCTTATCAGAGATACATGTTAACTACTCTCTCTGATAAGGGGATTTCTCTTTCATAATTATAATGTTATTTTATACATGCTTCATACGAGCATATTTTCCTTCTTCAAAAGTGAATGACACTTTCTTCTCTTGCTGTTTTCACGTAGTAAGACTACAAACTCAGGATCCAGTTTAAACGATGAAGTTACTTAAGATTTGTCCTCTCATGAAAAACAATTTTCGGAAAGCACCTTCGCTTTCATACATTATAATTTAGGCGCTTTCGCCCAATCAGCAGCAAATTTCTCAATACCTTGGTCTGTTAATGGGTGCATAGCAAGTTGTTCAATTACTTTATAAGGAATTGTTGCAATGTGAGCACCTGCCATCGCTACACGAGTTACATGATCTGGATGTCTAACAGAAGCCGCAATAATTTGTGTATCTAGTTGATGAACATCGAATAATTCAGCAATTTTAGCAACTAATAATACGCCATCTTCAGAAATATCATCTAAGCGTCCTAAAAATGGAGAAACGTACGTTGCACCTGCTCGAGCAGCTAAAAGTGCTTGGTTCACCGTGAAAATAAGTGTAACATTCGTTTTCACACCTTTTTCAGTAAGGTAGCGACAAGCTTCTAATCCAGCTAACGTCATCGGAAGTTTAACTGTAACTTTTTCATCGCCACCGTTAATTTTAATCAGTTCTTCTGCTTGGGCGATCATCTCTTCAGCTGTAACAGCATCTGGCGTTACTTCTGCCGAAACAGATTCAACTTTAGGAACTGCCTGACAAATTTCTGCAATACGGTCTTCAAATTTAATGCCCTCTTTTGCTACTAAAGAAGGATTCGTTGTAACACCAGCTAAAACTCCAAGTTTATATGCTTTTTTTATATCCTCAAGATTTGCAGTATCAATAAAAAATTTCATGATTAATTCCCTCCAGTTTTTAAACGTTGATGAGTTACATGTTTAATATGCTTATCCCGTAAAAGCCCGATTGGTGTGGAATGAAGCCCCTACTTATTACAGTTTCACTTTATTTCTTTTCTACTGCATGTCCACCAAATTCATTGCGCAGAGCTGCTACAACTTTTCCTGTAAATGTATCATTGTCTAATGAGCGGTAGCGCATTAATAGAGACATTGCGATAACAGGAGTTGCTGTTTGAAGGTCTAATGCTGTTTCTACTGTCCATTTTCCTTCACCAGAAGAATGCATAACACCCTTAATCTCATCCAGTTTTGCATCTTTAGAAAATGCATTTTCTGTTAATTCCATTAACCAAGAACGAATGACTGAACCGTTGTTCCATACTCTTGATACTTTTTCATAATCGTAGTCAAATTCACTTTTCTCTAGAATCTCAAATCCTTCACCAATAGCAGCCATCATACCGTATTCAATTCCGTTATGAACCATTTTTAAGAAGTGACCACTACCAGCTTTTCCAGCATATAAGAATCCATTTTCTACAGCAGTATCGCGGAAGATAGGTTCAACGATGTCCCAAGCTTCTTGATCTCCTCCGATCATGTAACAAGCACCATTACGAGCTCCTTCCATTCCACCAGAAGTTCCTGCATCCATAAAGTGAATGCCATCTTTCTTTAATTGCTCATATCGGCGGATAGACTCTTTATAATGTGAATTACCAGCTTCAATTAAAATATCTCCTTTTGATAAAAGTGGTGTAACCTCATCAATAACAGAATCAACAACAGCGTGTGGTACCATTACCCAAAGAATTCTTGGTGATTGTAATGACTGAACAAGTTCACTTAAACTAGATGTACCTGTTGCCCCGTACTCTTTCATTTCTTCTACTGCGCTCGTATTTAAATCAAATGCTACTACTTCATGTTTATGATCCATTAAATTTTTCCCTAAATTTAATCCCATTTTACCTAACCCAATTAATCCTACTTGCATAATATAATTCCTCCTCAAATCATCTTTTATTAAAAATCCATATCACTACAATCTGGAATACCTTTCAGCACTGAAATGTTAATATGTACAGAAAGGTATTCACAGTCATAGCTTAAGAATTCAACACATTTTTTGTAATTTGAACAACATTTTCTGTCGTAAATTCAAATAGATTCATGACTTCAGCTCCAGTACCTGAAGCTCCAAATGTTTCAATTGATAGTACTTTTCCTTCTTGTCCTACATAACGTTCCCAACCGAGAGATACACCCATTTCAAGAGATACTCGTTTCGTTATAGAAGACGGAAGAACGGATTCTTTATATGCGTTCGATTGGTAATCGAATAGCTCCCAGCTCGGCATTGCAACGATGCGAACAGAAACTTGATCTTCTTCTAATTTTGCTTTCGCACTAGCAGCTAAGGGTACTTCAGAACCTGTCGCAATTAAAATTACATCCGGATTTTCATTCGTTTGTGTTAATACGTAAGCTCCTTTAGAGAGATTCTCTATGTTCGCTTTCGTTTCATTAAACACCGGTAAATTTTGACGGCTCAGTACTAAAACGACCGGACCATCCGTTTGCTGTAAAGCATACGCCCAAGCACTTGCTGTTTCATTTGCATCTGACGGACGGATAACTGTTAGACCAGGAATTGCTCGAAGAGCTGCCAATTGTTCAATTGGTTCATGCGTTGGACCATCTTCTCCTACAGCAATCGAATCATGTGTAAATACGTAAGTAACAGGTAACTTTTGCAGTGCAGCCAGTCGAATGGACGGACGAAGATAATCATTAAATACAAAGAATGTACTTACGAAAGGTTTTACTCCTCCATGAAGCGCCAATCCATTCGCTGCAGCGCCCATTGCATGTTCACGTACACCGAAGTATATATTTCGTCCAGCATACGATTCTACTGCATATACTGCTTCACCTTTTATATCTGTCATCGTAGAATGAGAAAGATCCGCACTTCCACCGAAAATAGAAGGAATCGATTTCACATAATGATTAATAGCTTCCCCACTTGCAACACGAGTAGAAATTGTTTTTTCAGTATCAAAGGATAGAATGTCTTTCGCTTCAATTAAAACCTCACCTGTAATCGCTTTTTCTAATTCATCTGCCAGTGTAGGATTCGCTTCTCTGTATAAGTTGAACTGCTCATTCCAGTCATTGTCTTTTTCAATACCTTTTTGTTTTAGTTCATTAAAATGAGTTTTTACTTCTTCAGGTACAAAGAAATCTTCCTTATAACCCCAACCATACACTTGTTTTGTCGCTGTTGCCTCTTCTACTCCAAGCGGATTACCATGTGCTTTGTTCGTTCCAGCAACTTTTGGACTTCCATAACCTATAATGGTTCTAATTTCTATAAGAGTAGGTTGATCCTTATTTTCTTTCGCTAATGTAATAGCTTTTGTAATAGCATCGACATCGTTTCCATCTTCAACTCTTACATATTGCCAATGTACAGATTCTACCCTTTTCTGAATATCTTCAGAGAAAGCAATGCCTAATTCACCATCAAGTGAAATTTCATTTGAATCATACAGTACAATTAACTTGCCAAGTTTCATATGTCCTGCCATTGACATCGCTTCATAAGCGACACCCTCCATTAAGTCACCATCTCCGACTAAAGCATACGTATTGTGATCTATAATAGAGTGACCACCCTTATTAAACTTTGCTGCTAAATGAGCTTCTGCCATTGCCATTCCGACAGCATTAGCAATCCCTTGTCCTAACGGGCCTGTAGTCGCTTCAACTCCAGGAGTATGACCAAACTCAGGATGTCCTGGTGTTTTACTATTTAACTTTCTGAAGTTTTTCAAGTCATCAATTGAAACATCATATCCAGCTAAATGAAGTAGACTATATAACAGACTAGATCCATGTCCCGCCGATAAAACGAAACGATCACGGTTAAACCATTCTGGGTGATTAGGATTGTAATTTAAATGATTCGCCCATAATGCATAAGCCATTGGTGCTGCTCCCATCGGAAGACCTGGATGACCTGAGTTTGCCGCATTAATAGCATCAATCGATAACGTACGAAGTGTATTCACTGCTAATTGATTTATGTTTTGTGTCATAGTAATCGTCCCCCTAAATGCTTTCATTAAAGAAAGTACTTATTTTTCCGTCTCTTGATCTAACCACCATTTAAATCCACTTTCTTGCAACAGTTCATTAGACGCTTCTGGACCATATGAACCAGACTCATATTCATAAAGCGGTAATAAGTTTTCCTCGAACGCTTCAAGAATTGGTTGTACCCATTCCCATGACAATTCAACTTCTCTCCAATGTGCAAAGAATGTAGCGTCTCCACTCACAGCATCATGAATGAGTCTTTCATACGCTTCAGGTACTCCCACATCCGCTTGCTCACAAGTAAAGTTAATACGCATCGGTTCAATTTCTCCATTTTTCAATGGATTTTTACTGTTTAACTGTAATGAAACGTTCTCACCTGGACTAATTTCAATTATTAACAAGTTAGGTGCTGCATTTGGATTACTATCTTGATATTGCTGTTTTAACGTATTTTTAAATTCAATTACAATACGAGTAGACTTTTCTTTCATTCGTTTGCCTGTTCGTATATAGAAGGGAACGCCAGTCCAAAATGGATTATCGATCCACAGGCGAGCAGCAACAAATGTGTCTATGTTAGAAGAAGGATTTACTCCTGGCTCCTCTTTGTATGCTACAACTTGCCCGCCTTTTATCTCACCTACAGCGTATTGTCCGCGAATGATATGGCTTTGAACGTCTTCTTTTTTCACTTTACGAAGCGTTTCCATTACCTTTCGCTTTTCCTCTCGAATTTCACATGCATTAACCTTTTCCGGCAGATTCATAGCAGTCATCATTAATATTTGTAACATATGATTTTGAACCATATCTCGAATGGCCCCTGCCTGGTCATAATATCCTGCCCTTTCTTCAACCCCAACTGTTTCACTCGCTGTGATTTGTACATTCGCTATATGTTCTTTATTCCAAATTGATTGGAGAACAGGATTTGCAAATTCTAATGCTTCAAGATTTTGAATCATCGGTTTACCTAAATAATGATCGATACGGTATATCTCGTCTTCTTCAAACGTGCGACTAAGCTTATCGTTAAGCTCACGAGCAGATGTAAGGTCGTGCCCGAATGGTTTCTCAATCATCAGACGTTTCCATCCATCCGTTTTATCAAGTCCGCTTTCCTTAATATTTAAAGCAATGGTCTCGAAAAATTCAGGAGCAACGGAAAGATAAAACATTCTATTTCCTTTTATATGTAATTCTTCTTCCCTTTCACGAACGACTTGTAATAACCTCTCATAGTCTTCCGGCTTACTCACATCTAATGGACAATAGCGAAAATTATCTAAAAAACCTTCCAGTTCTGGAGTACCTTCTTCTCTATGACGGGAAAACGTCTCTATTGATTCTTTTATTCTTCCTTGAAAATCTACATGAGATACTTGACGTCTCCCAAGCCCGATAACGGATATTTGCTTTGGAAGTTTTTGATCTCTATATAAGTTATATAGTGCGGGGTAAATTTTGCGTTTCGCTAAGTCCCCTGTCGCTCCAAATAAAACAAAGGTCATTGATTCCAATTTTAGTCCCCCTCTTGTTGTATAATCCTTGTCAATATTTTAAAAATGAATTGTACAGAAGCTCATGTTTTATAAAAACAAAGAGTTATCAAATTCCAATTCTTTTTATGCCTTTCGCTTTTTAATTGTCCCCAATATTAATAGTGGCAATTCAAAGCATTTCTACCACAACTTACTTATTTATAGAATTTAACGGAATATTTTATATCTAATTACTTTTAGTAATTAGATAATCTTATGTCTAATATATTAACCACATAAATTATTATCGTCAATAAAAATGTCTTGAATTACATACGATTTATTTCGTAATACTTTTCTAAGTGTATTCCTAGTTACCATTCATTTTCAAAGATAATGATCGATACGATAAATATCAGTTTAATCAAAACATTCAATTAATTTTTGTTAAACTCACGAGCAGACGTTACATTATAATCAAAAGGCTTCTCTATAATAAGACGATTTAATCCTTTTGTAGCCCACAATCCACTTTCCTTAATATTTAAAGCAATGACATCAAATACTTCTGGTATAACAGATAGGTAAAACATACGGTTTTCAGGAATATTTAATTCTGTTTCACGCCTCTTTACAAGACTCAACAAATCTTGATAGTCCTCTACATTCGCTGTATTTAATTGACAATAACGAAATGTGCTAATAAATCCTTCTACTCCTGATTCGTCATCAGTAGATCTTCTAGAAAATGTAGCAATGGATTGTTCTACCTTTGTTTGAAATTCCACATCTGACATTCCCCCTCTACCAATACCGATAATTGAAATAGATTGCGGTATATGTTGATTACTAATTAGTTTGTATAAAGCATGGTAAATTTTGCGTTTCGCTAAATCCTCTGTCGCTCCGAATAAAGTGAAACTTTAATTAGCCCTTACCAATCTGGCTTTTACAAGCAGCCCAACTCCCACCTAACTTCTTTGCTTTCGCTGAATTTTGAGGCGGGGGTCTTACTGCCCGGCAAATAGCGGCATAACATTCAAAAAAACCTTGCAGAAAAATTCTACAAGGTTTTTGTCTATACATACAAATTAATCACTATATTAAAATAAAAGAGTTTATAATTCATCACAATACTATTAAATATAAGCTGCTTTAAAGGCTTGTTGGACAGCTTGTACTTCTAATGAATCTTTACCATATAAGTTCGTTGCTACACGAATACAAGCTTCTTTTAATTCTTTAAAGTCAGAAGTCATATTTAATTCATCCGTATTTGCATAATAGAAAATATCAAACATTTTATCTTCTCCAATGCCATGTACGTTTACTCCATTATGGTTTCCACCACTAGCAATCAAGTAAGCTACTTTATTAATAATGCTAGAGTTCGTGTGTACACCACCATGATCGTGGTCAGCATCAATAGGTAAGTTATTATAATGTCTATAGTCCTCCGGATATCTAGAAGAGATAGATGATGGGTTTTTCATATCTCTAAAAATACGACCTGATTGTTCTCCCATTGTCCAATTGAACTTTCCGTTATTGGCATACTTTTCAACTGCTACTCCTAAAATATCAGATAGAGCCTCATTAATTGCACCAGCTTCTCCTGCGTACTCAAGTCCAGACTCATTTCTTGTAACCGCGTGTGTAAATTCATGTCCTGCCACATCAAATGCTCTAACAATTGGATCTCCGTATACTAGCATAGCTCCATTACTAAATGCATTAAACCACTGCTTAGGATTTCCTTTATTCGTACCATTTGTATTCCAGCCATGAACGACAGAAATTACTTTTTGTCCGTTATTATCAAAGCTGTTACGCCCATATTTTTCTTGATAAAAATCATATACTTTCGTTGCTAAATAATGGGCACTAACTGCTTTAGGATCAGTAAAATTTGTAGAATTACTTGTTACTAAATCATCGAGATAACCCCATACATTTCTTCTATAATTATTATAATCTTTATAATTAGCAGTGTATGTTTCAATTCCCTTACCACGAGAATAATCTGCAAGCATGTACGTTCCATCACTTCGCTGCGTAATTCCAAACGTACGATTAATACCTAAGTCATCTTTTCCTGTACCTGTTAATTTTGAAGGATCTTGTGATTTATTTGCTGTCGCAGATTGGACAATACTACTATCTACTTGTATACCCAATTTTTGAACGAGTTCTTTTAATAGATTACCACCAAAAGCATCAATTAATACTGTACCCGATACATATTCAGGTGTAGATGCACTAAAAGTAATTTGATATGCGTTTGTAGCTTTACTTGTATTTTCATCTACATATACTACTTGTTTAATTTCTGGTTCTTCAACAAATGTGAGATTATTCCCATAAATGTTAAAGAGCTGTTTCTTTGCATCTTCTTCTGATAGAGTAATAGGTTGTTTCAAATCTTCCTGTTGTTGTAGATCTTGGGCGCTATCCCCCGAAACACTCGTAAGTACACCATCATCATTAATATGTGCTGTTAATTGATATCCGTATACATCACGTCCTTCATATGTTTGTTGAAGACGTACCAATGTAGTACCATCATAAGATTTACGACTTTGCGTAACATTATAATTAACTTTGGATTCAGTATTAACTTGCTTTGATGATAATGCTTGTTCTGTTTTTCCTTTTAGCGCATCCTTTGCTACATTTTCTGCCGAATTTTGAGAAGGTGCTGTTAAATTACCTGTTCGGAACGTATCTTCCTTTGTTTCCACTTTTAAATCTTCTGTTTCCGCATGTACTCCTCCATAAGGCATAATCGCCGATAACACCACTCCTGTAGTTAAACCTACCTTTACGAAATTATTCATATTTTTACTCCTTTATAATCGTATTATCAAATTTAAAAAATGTATTTTAGAATTTTAAGCATAGATAAAAAATTTTAACTATAGCCAATCGTTTTTACATACCTCTACATATATAGGTTAATAGATTGGTTTGCTACTTTTTTAGATTCAATTCATTTCTCAAAAATTACTCATTATATAAGCTATCTTTATATTTATTCATATACGTTATTTTTTGTGGTTCTGATAACATATTTATTGCCATCCACACATTCTTTTTCATTTCTAATTTTTGCATTGGTATCTCTTTTAAAAACTGATTACCTATAATCGCTTCCATTTCTTCATCAATTCTTTGTATAAGATTTTCTTCTGGATTATTTTGCAAAGAAGTATTTTTCAATCCCCATTTTGTTATTATAAATTCATTCGTTTTATTCATAGGATTAATAATAGTAGCTTTACTAGTTAATCGTTTTTTTATTTCATCATGATAGATTTTAATTCTATATCCCTCTTTTAGTGGAATGATATCTTTTACAATTATTACATTTGTTCCTTCCATTTCCTTCGTATAAATTTTTTCACCTTTTTCATTAAAGACCTCTATCGATGCATATTTTTCACCTGCATAATAGCTATGAGGCGTTTTAGTAGTAACCGTAAAAACAGCTCGCTTTTGCTCTAAATCCGTATTTAATTCAGCAAATTGGTCATCTCCTAACCCTAGGAATTGGATCGTTTGATTTACCAACTTGCCCACTTTCATTTCGTTAACATCAATAGTTAGACTATTATCTTTTTCTTTTACATAGGCATAATACGAACTGAAATGATACATAACATCTGTTTTTCCACCTGAAATCTCAACTGTATAAACCCCATTTGGTACATCTTGTAAATTGATATCTGTTGTTTCGATTGTTTTCTCTTGAATAACTATATTCCCTTCTTTTAATTTAATTTTTCCTCCTTTCAATGTATCTATTTCATTTGTATTTAAATGGATATGCAAATTCCCTTTTAGCCCAAGTGAAGCAATTTGCTGATTTGTAACTATTTCAAAGTTAGAGTTTATAAGAATCTCAGAATCAACTAGTGCTCTTGCTTTAGCTAATTGTGATTCAGGCACTATATAAGCTAAAGAAGTAACAGCCGGAAAACCTTTCGCCCTATTCATCTCTATTTGTTTATGATTAAGCTTAAAGCCCCATCTTTCAAATACAGGTGTAAAATCAACTCCTCCATTCTCACTATAATACTCATTCATCAAATCTGGTAAAGAATGGTCATCTTTTTTGAAAGCAGCATTGCTAGCTAGTTTTCGATAACCTTGATACATTTTTGCAAAAGCTTCATCGCCAGCTTTTTGTTTCGCCATCGTTAAAAGAATAAGTTTTTGTCGTAAATCTAAATCATCATAATTTTTATTTTCTTTCATTAAAGCATTATATAAATTCCGTTCTACCTGTTCCTTTTTCCCGAAATTAAACAACCAACCAACTTGATCTGCTTTTTTGCCGTATTTACTATATTGATATTGAACACCAAATAGATTATTAGAAACTTCTCCTGTAAATATTCCTTGATTATCAAAACCAGCTTGGTATCCATGAGCGATTTCATGTAAAGTTCCCCAACTCAGTTTATCTAACCACATTTTTGTACTATCTGAACTATTCGCTGTCCAATTTGTGCCATAATAAGCACCGCCAGCACCAGATATATCTGCTTTTAAAAAATAACGATTTTGACTTTTTTTATTTTCAAACGCTGAACCATCTAAACCAATAATTGAATCATACATCGCAAAAATATCTTCATAATACGCAATTAACTCATCCAACGATTGAAAATCTTTTAAAGATCTTACTAACTCTTTATCTTTTTTAGGTACAAATAATTGAAAACTCTCCCCTTGAATTAACGCATACTCTCCATCAAATTGATCCCATGTACTAAAAAATTGAGATACACTTTCTTGTTGTTTATAAATGGGAAGAGGCTTAGTAGCACTTTCATTCCCTACTTGGTACTCAAGTACAGCATGCTCTTCACCATACGGAGTATCTATGAAAGGAACTAAAGGCGTATCACCTTGAATGGTAACCCATTCATTTCCTACTTGTATGGATTTTTCATTTTTTGAGTCATTAGACAATAAACGTAATGTTAATTTGTCTTTAAAATTAGGATTCGTTTGTCTTACCTTTAGTGGTGTATTTCTCTGCAAAATAAGCCCTAAATCTTGTCGATCGTGATATTTCCCCTTACTTATGCCCGCCTGAAATATCCAAGTAGGCTCTTCTAAACTAGTAATTTCTTTTACATTTGTCCGTTCATCAGCATGTAAGTGTATATTTCCTATGAGGAAAAACATTGTATACATTATGCCTATAACAAGTAACCTTTTCATTTACATATCTCCTTCTCTATTTTTTATATACAAAATACAATAAAACCCTCCTTCTTCACTTATAACTGTCGTCAATAAGTTACTTATCAGTGTAATTATTATAGTTACATTAACTCGTGATTATCAATCATTAAACGTATGTAATTTTGCATATATGAATATTTTGTGATAAGTTCCAAAATATCGTATAATTATCAATATTTTTTCAGACATTATTCAATAAAAAAACACGAAGACTCTTAAGTCTTCATGTTTTTTATACATGTTATTACACTTGTAATTGAATTAATTACTAAAATCTTTTTAATCGTAAAAAATCAATTATTTTTAGGCTAATAGCCATACGTAAACTTTTATGATTTACTCATCCTTTTTGTTCTGTAATATTAAATTTTGAAACCAATTCCGTTAATTCTTCCACCTTTTCTTTCATTTTGTTGGATTGGATTGATATTTGTTCAATTGATACGGCCTGTGATTGAATTGAATTTACTGTTTGAAGAGTCTCCTTTTTCACATCCGTAGCAGTTTCAGAAACTAGCGAAAGAGAAGCATTTACTTCTTCTGTACCAGCAGACATCTCTTCTGTCGCTGCGGATACTTCTTGAATTTGACCTGTAATCTTAAGCAGCTTCTTTTCCTTCTACTGCCTTTTGTTGTCCTTTTTGCATGACATTAACTGTATCTTGGGTATCTTTTTGAATCGATTTTATTAAATGATTAACTTCTTTTGCAGATTCTTTAGATTGCTCAGCCAAGTCTCGAACTTCTGCGGCAACCACTGCAAATCCTTTCCCATTCTCTCCAGCACGTGCCACTTCAATAGCGGCATTTAAGGCAAGAAGGTTCGTTTGTTCGGCAATATTAGTAATTGCAGCGAGAGCTGTATCAATCTGTTGTGTACGTGTAACAAGTTTATTTATTACTTTTGATGTTTCCTCGACAACATCATGCACACTATTCATTTGAAGAATAGAGTGATTTATCACTTCACTACCGATATTTATTCGTTCTGTAGTCGTTACTGCTACCTCAGCGACTACTGCTGAAGATTCAGCTACAGTTTGCACCCCGGTTGTAATTTCTTCCATTGAGGATGGGCTCTCCTGAATACTAGTTACCTGTCCTTCTATTTTTGTTTTTACTTCTAGAACAGTCTGTACAACCTCATTTGAAATACTAGACGCTCGATTTGTATCTTGTACTACGCCCTCCGTAGGAAAAATAACCTCTTGTGTTGTCATCTTAACATTCTCAATTAATTGTTGAAGGTTATCTAACATACTATTAAAAGACTGAACAATATGCCCTAATTCATTATTTGCTTTATAAGGAGTACGTGTTGTTAAATCTCCAGCTGCTACTTTCTCCATATCATTTTGTAGTAATGCAAGTGGTTTTCGGATAGTTAATTTAATAATATATCCAATTAATATAATTATTAAAATTGCTAAAATCGAAATACTAACAAACATTATCATTGTATTTTGAGCACTATTATTATTTTCCTTCTGTAAAAGCTCTGCATTATTACTATTATATAAAATCAATTCACAAATTGATTTTATTGATTTTTGCATATTAGGTTCAATCTCTTTTAGGTAATATGCATATACTTCTTCATTATTAGATTTTCCTAATTCTTGTGCTTTCTTCATTTGAGTCCTTAATTCATTAAATGTTTCATGAAACGTGTTATATAATTCTTTTTCTTTAGTAGAAATAAGTTTAGCCTCAAACTGCTTTAAAAGATGATCATTTTCTTTACGAATTCCATCCATTTCTCTTATTAATTCGTTCATTCTTTTTTCATCTTTTGATAACATTATTTCCATAAAGTTCATATTAACGTGATAAAAATTAGATTCTACAATCCCAATCCACTCAATTGGTAGTAAATTATCCTCATACATATTAGAGGAAGTACTTTTCCCTCTTTCTAATCCCCAAAACCCTATTAGGGATAATACTATACATGCAATACTTGATATCGTTATTAATATGTTTAGTTTTGTACCAACCTTACTGTTTCTTAATAATTCCAATTTCATATTTTTTCATTCTAATATATAGTTTAAATAATGTATTTTATAATAAGAATCCAAAAATTCATGATTATGAGCACACCCCATTAAATCTTGAACTTCTCATCCAAAATATCCACAAATATTGTGGCACCAGGGGAACCTATCATTGATATATAAATTATACTTCCATACAAGACTAGCTTAAAAATATTTTTCTTATTGCTCATTTTTCTATTTCCTCTCTATTAGAAGTACTTCTAGCACATCACACTAATAAAAACGATAGTATTAAAAAAATAAGGAAAGACATAACACCTATGTCTTTCCTCTAAAATTGTAACACTCAATATGCTCTTGGCTCTATTTGATTTTCCAGTTAAATCCTCGCATTTCTTTCTTTATAATATTTCCTAACTCCGTCCAACTTGTAATTCGCGGGATATTGAGATGTTGATTGTAAGAAGTATTTTTTGCATACACATTTATCGGTTTTCCTATTAACGTTTCTAAGACTGCCGGCTTATCATCAAAGAAATAGTTTAATTTTATTTCTTGTATGAAGTGTATTTTTTCTTCATCCTTCATTCCATAGAAAAAGCGATCTTCATGTACCGGAAAACCTTTTTCTATTAACCATTTTTTTGTTTGCTCTCCATGCTCTTTAGGTCGCGCTGTTATATAGTATATTTCATGTCCCTGTCTTTCTAATTCTTGCAATGTCTCTACTGCATATGGAAACGGTGAACAAGAAGTATAATAAATCTCATCCAGCAAACTATTCCACATATGACTACCTTCCTCCGAAGTCATGCCAAATGCTTCATGAATTTCAATTGTTTTTAAAGAATGAAATACATCCAATCCTACTTTTTTGTTTAATTTTTTATTATATAAATGAAAAGCATGCTGCCTTAAATCAATTAACGTATCATCGATATCAAATCCAAACTTCACTCTTCATCGCTCCTTTCTGCAATCCATTTATCGGAAAATATAAGTAGTTTTTATTCTCCTTATTTCTCACCTTTCTGATATTCTGGGTAACCAATAAATCTATAATCTTTTCCAACCTGGGTAAATGATATATCCTTAAATTCAATTGCATCTTGCATTTTAGTAATACCAGCCCCCTCTACAAAGCTAGGCGCCATTCTACCCCCAATCATTTTAGGTGCAATATATAAAATCAGTTTATCTATTAATTTATTTTCAATAAACGAAGCATTTACCTCTCCACCACCTTCAATAAGCAGGGAGGAAACTCCTTTTTCCCCTAAAACATCAAGCATTTCATATAAGTTTATATGCTTTTCTCCGCTAGTAACAAATACTTTGACTCCTGCATTTTCTAATGCTTTCTTTTTTTCCGCTGCATGATTACTTGTTGTAAATATCCAGGTAGGAGCTTCTCCATCTGTAATAACGTTAGCTTCCATTGGTATGCGTAATGTTGAGTCCAATATTACTCGAATTGGATTTCGCCCATTTGGAATACGCGTTGTCAATGATGGATTATCCTCTTGTACAGTATTTGCTCCTACTAAAATGGCTGCATTTTCATTTCGTATTTGGTGTACTTCCTGTCTCGCTTCTGTAGATGTGATCCACTTACTATCCGATAAAGAAGTAGCAATTTTCCCATCTAATGTAACTCCTGATTTAATCGTTACAAATGGGCGCTTTGTCAAAATATATTTATTAAAGACTTCATTCATCTTTTTAGATTCTTCTTCACACACTCCTACAAGTACTTCAATACCTGCATCTTGTAGAATTTTAATTCCACGTCCAGAAACAAGCGGGTTTGGATCAAGTGTAGCAACTACTACCTTCTTAATTCCTGCTTGTACAATTGCTTCTGCACAAGGCCCTGTTCTTCCATGATGAGAACAAGGTTCAAGAGTTACATAGATTGTACCACCACGCGCCTGTTCTTCCGCCATACGTATCGCATGTATTTCAGCATGTGGTTCTCCAGCCTTCATATGTGCTCCGACCCCTACAATTCGGTTATCATTTACAATTACAGATCCAACCAATGGATTTGGAGTCGTTTGTCCCTTCATAGCCTTGGCATTTTCTAGTGCTAGCTTCATATACAATTCATGCTCAAGCATGTAAGTGGTCCCCCTTCAAAATGTCCAGAACGCTGAATCTTCGTTTGCAAATATTTCTCATTAAACTCTGAGACATCACCCCATAACGGTTCACGACTCGTAACATTTAATCCAGCTTTTTGTAACGCTTCTAATTTTTTCGGATTATTTGTAATAAGTTTTACAGGTTTTGAGCGTAGCGCTTTTAATACTTCAATTGTATCATCATAGTTTCGAACATCATCTTCAAAACCTAGGTTCAGATTAGCTTCTACTGTATCTAACCCATTTTCTTGCAAGAGGTACGTCATAGCTTTACTAAACAAGCCAATTCCTCTTCCTTCATGATTCGCTAAGTAAAATAATGCGCCTGAACCATGTTCTGTAATCATTTGTAAAGACTGCTTTAATTGGAATCCACAGTCACAACGTTTACTACCAAAGATATCACCGGTGTGACAAATACTATGCATACGAATTAGGGCATCTTCAGAATTCTCAAAATCACCATATACAAGCACACTAGATTGCTGCATATCAGCTAAATTAATAGATGAAAGTTTTTCAATAACCCCTTCTACACTATTTGTACCCTCACTACATTGTAACCAAGAATACCATTGAAAAACTTTAGTCTCCCCATATAAATTAATTGGCAATTTGATAGGGCCTACTAAATAAATATCCTTTCCATCTTGATGTATAAATTGAATTTTATCTTCTAACATATGAATTGTATCTGTTGTAACCATTAGGTACCTCCTAGTATAGAGAATCTCTAAAATTCTCTTCCATTGTTATATTTTTTATTGTTTAACTTACACAACGTAAGTGTTTTTACAGATGCTATTCTTTTTTCTCTCAGCTTATATGCAATATGTATCATTACAACTTTGGCCATTTAAAGAAAAGAGTTTTAGTTACATAAAACAACTTAGTTACTTTATGTAAGTGAGTATACATTCGTAATTAATTTACGTCAAGTAATTAATTATAAAAACATTTGTTACTAATAGTAAGATGTTATATAATTTATTTTAGGAGGTGAAGGAAAATGAATGATTCTACATTATGCCCTCGCTTTGAAAAAGGAATGAAATTTTTTAGTCAACGATGGACAGCACTAATTATTTACCAACTTTTTTCTGGATCTCAGCGCTTTTGTACGCTTGAATCTTCTCTTCCTGTTAGCGGAAGATTACTTTCAGAAAGATTGAAAGAATTAGAACTAGAAGGAATTGTCGAACGTAAAGTCTTTCCTGAGACACCAGTTCGTATAGAATATTCTTTAACTCAAAAAGGATTTGCTTTAGAAGCTATTATTCGCGGAATAGAAGAATGGTCACAGGAATGGATAGAACTTGAGGAATAACATAAAAGCTTTTTCGTATATAGTTTTAAGTGTCAAATTACAGATACCTATTATTAAAACGCTAATTTTTCAAGCATTTATGAAAAGCTAGCGTTTTTTAATAAATAAAATGTAAGAAATAAAGCAAGGTGATCAAAACGATCACCTTGTTACCTTACAGATTAAAATAGTGTTTTAAAATCTTTTATTCATACATACTCGATTAATAAAAAAACGAATAAGTTTTTTTATTACTAAACAGTTTTATTTTTACAATACAGTTAGCTTCTCCTGCTATTTGCGGACAGTAAGACCACCACTGATTAAATTTCTATTTTATTACATTCGAATATTACTTATGAAATTTCACACGCTCTTCAAGTGGTTGGAATTCTTTTTCACCTGGTGCAGCTGTTGGATTACCAAATGGCATTTGTGCAATTAGTTTCCAATTAGCAGGGACATTCCATTCTTGTTTTACCTCATCGTCAATTAATGGATTATAATGTTGTAAAGATGCCCCTAATCCCTCTGCTTCTAAACCTGTCCACACGACTAATTGGTGCATACCTGATGCTTGGTGTGACCAAATTGGGAAGTTTTCAGCATATGCAACAAATTTTTCTTGAAGCGATTTAACGATAGCCTCATCTTCAAAGAATAGTACTGTTCCATAACCAGCTTTAAAAGAATCCATTTTTTGTTGCGTTCCTGAGAATTCTCCATCTCCAACTACTTTTCTTAATGTTTCAGTTGTAATATCCCATAATTTATCATGAGCTTCACCAAATAATACAACTAATCGCGCAGTTTGAGAATTGAAAGCTGATGGAGTATATTTCACAGCAAACTCCACAATTTCTTTAATTTTTTCATCCGATACTTGTACCTCTTTGTTAATTCCATAGTAAGTACGTCTTTCTTTCAGTGCAGTATAGAAATCTTTTGTCATAATTCCATTCCTCCTAAGTTTTAATATTCTTCAAAAGGATACATCTCAAAGATAATATGCGTTTAAATGAGTTCATTTTTGAATCATTGAACTTCCTATCACCCATTGCCAGTCATTCTAAATCTAAACACACTGCTTCCTTCAGTTTCCCTAAAAAAAGCCTTATAACATCATTCATAAAATCTAATCATCATTCGGTATTATTTTACCCATTCTCTATTCATGTATCCTGCTTGTTTCATATTTACACAAACATGAAAATAAGCTTAAATTGATAGTTAAAAAGCCAGGTAGCATGAATAATGCATTACCTGGCTTTTTACATTTTAAATTTAACTAAATATTACTAACGAACTGTAGTAGAAACCATACTGGTCACTTATTTAATAATTAACATCTCATAAGAATTTACATATTAGTAATTGCTTATAATACTCCATTATCTAATATGAAAGTATAAAAATACTTTCATTACTGATTCAACTGATTTTTCACCGCTCTTATAACCAATTCATGATCTTCTTCTGGTGGTAATCCTGAAACTGTTATCATTCCAATAACCCCTACGTTTTTTATTCTGATAGGAAAGCATCCACCAAACGCAGCATATTCCGAAGTATCTAAAAGATATTTTTCATTATATGAAATTCCAGTTATTTCACTTTGTATCTGCATATAATACGAGCTACGATCATGTAGGGAAACGACTCGTTTTTTACGCTCAATCCATTTCGTATTTTCCTCATTTGTCCCTGTCATCTTGAAATGAAATAATTGCACACCATTTTTCGTTATATCAACAGCAATCAATTTCCCCTCTTTCTTCGCTGTTTCAACGATAAATAAACCTATTTGCAAGGCATCTTCATTTGTAAAAGAGGAAAATTGAAGTGTTTCCTCCTCTTTTAAAATTTGTTTACTTATTTCATTCAAATTTGAAGTACTCATATCTTTAACCTCCATAATTGTTTTATGCCACACCGACATTTTTTCGAAATTATTAGGCCATATAGTACAACCTTTCAATCAATTTGATTCTAAATAAACTACTGTAACATCTTTGGTAACTAGTAGTACCGTAAAGCTTGTTTTCTTCTTACTGGTGCTATTATGAATGACATTCAAAGTTATAAAAAGTACTATTCTACTTATCCCTATCTTACAGAGACTATTATGAAATATATTTAACATCTTAAAAATGTATGTACTAAAGAATAATATTTTTAATCACTAACTTTTTTGATCAATCGTTATAATCCAATTTCATCAAAATTTTTATCAATTATTACACTATCCAACAATAGGAGGAAACAAAGATGGATGAAAATATATCCAAAAGCTGAAAAGCAGTTGAGTCCCTTGAGAGAATAGTTATAATTCACTACATATAGAAATAAACATACAAAAAACGCCATCCTTTCCTATAATTCTAAAGAAAGAATAGCGTATTCTTTTCAAAAATGATTTCTTTTATTGAGAAAATTTGATTCTATATTATACATAAAAGGGCAACCAGTGCTAAAACAGCTGGAAGTCCTTGTTTCACAATAATTGATTTATTAGATGTGAAACCTCCGAAAATAGCTGCTATCACCACACAAATCACGAAAAATAATTGGACCATATAACCAATTGGATTGAGCCCAAGTACAAGTCCCCAAATGAGACCAGCCGCTAAAAATCCATTATATAAACCTTGGTTTGCAAACATAATGGCTACGTTTCGATCTCCTTCTAAATGCTTCGGTAATTTGAAAGCACGTTTTGCTACTTTTGAATCAATAAAAAACATTTCAAGGATCATGATAAACAAATGTTCTAATGCTACGATCCCGACTAAAATAGCTGCGATTATTTCCACACTATTCTGCCCCCTACACTCTCTATTCTTTAATATTCTCCACATTTTTTTGCATCTGTAATAGAACATGAATAAGTATTTTGCGTTCTTCTCCACTGATATTTACGAACATTTCCTTCATAAAATGTTCCTTTTCTTTCCTGTCAAAACATTAATTGATATATCAATTATTGATGCATCAATTAATATACACCTCTCTTTTTATTTTTGCAAGTTTTTTTGCTCAATTGGTTTTATTTTGTTCCAGCAACTTTAAACCAATTCAAAACATCAGTTTGCATTTCTAGAAATCATAATTACTTTAAGTTCATTCTAACAATCATATTTAACTAAATATATAAAAGAATTGAGTTATATCTCCATCAATTTATAAAAATTAATTTTTTCTAAAAACAGATACTTTACGTTTTTTATAGTAATAAAAATCATTTTTTGTTTCAGAAGCAATCCATTTTGTTAGCTTGATGGGAATAGGATAGCACCCAGATGACGAACCAATTATCTTTCAAGAAGACGGCTAGAAAACTGGATTTGGTAGGGGAGTTGCCTACTTCCCCGATCCAGATGGTACTAATTTAGAGCTAATTGCTCCAAAAAGGCCATTCAGACATGAATAGTTAAAATAAATTAATACCGAAACAAGCCACCTTCTGCTGAAGTGACCCCCGAAAGTTAGACAGGTCGTTTCATTAGGCAGCCTCTAGGGTATGAGCCCGGTATTGTACTGGGCTCATACCCTTTAATTTTGCCTTAATTCTTTTATGA
>NZ_JAKUGG010000020.1:0-112449 GCF_022663835.1 Bacillus cereus group sp. BfR-BA-01347
GAAAATTGTTTAGCTAATTTCTCTGAATGTTTTTCCTTTTTTTTGCTAGCGATAAAATCAATATATCCTGGTCCCATATTATAGCTTTGGATGATAGCATCAATTCCAACGTCTTTCTCTATCCCGTATTTATACATTTGAGCGAAATGTTTTACACCTTGTTCAATGCTTAAGTTAACATCTTGAATTTCATTTCGCTGTAATCCAAGTGATTCAGAAGACTGCATAGGATCTGTACCTTCACCTCTACTTTCTTGATACATGATTCCCAATAATGTTGTTGTTTTGTCACTTAAATTATATTTTTCTAATTCTTTTTCAATGGTCGGTTTAAATTGTAATAAACGTTTTTCTACAGCGAAATCCTGATTTCTATCGGTGTTGTCCATAGAATTACTATATAGTAATTCGATTAATGTTATAAGAACAACAATAATACCTAAGAAAAATACAAACATTTTTTTACTCTTCATGCATTATTCCTCTGTTTCTTTTTAATATTAGGATTATTTCTTCTAGGAAAACAGACTAACATAAAGAGATAAAGATAAGATAAAGATAAAATAAATTTTATCTTTATTTGTCAAAGGAAGTCTCATTTATATGCGTATATTAGAGATTAAGACGAAGAGAGATAATGAATAACTTTATGATCTTTTTAATTACTACATTCTGTATACGATTTTATCATTTTAGCCAAGAAGACTCCTTCCTCAAGGAGCGTGAAGGGTCACAGCCCAGTGAGTAGGTGGGAGATGAATTGGCTTCGAACAAGGGATGGCAGGAAGCCATCTTAATTGTTCGACATACAGAAAGTGTTACTCCACTATCTATCGAATGTACGTTTGGTTTATAATAGTCATATACCAAAATGGAGGTGAATCAAATAATGATTAATAAAGCCTATAAGTTTCGTATCTATCCAAATCAAGCACAAGCAATTCTAATCAACAAAACGATTGGGTGTTCTCGCTTTGTATTCAATCATTTCCTATCCTTATGGGATCACGCATACAAAGAGATAGGAAAAGGCTTGACCTATGGTATATGCTCTGCCAAACTACCTGCCATGAAGAAAGAGCTTGTTTGGCTAAAAGAAGTGGATAGTATTGCGATTCAGTCATCTGTTCGCAACCTTGCGGATGCTTATACGCGCTTTTTCAAAAACCAAAACAGCGCACCGCGCTTTAAATCTAAGAAGAACAACGTACAATCTTATACCACAAAACAAACAAATGAAAACATTGCCGTTGTAGGGAACAAAATAAAGTTGCCGAAACTAGGCCTTGTTCGATTTGCCAAAAGTCGCGAAGTAGAGGGGCGTATTGTAAATGCTACAGTTAGACGGAACCCTTCTGGTAGATATTTTGTGTCACTATTAGTTGAAACAGAAGTACAAGAACTTCCGAAAACACATTCTTACATTGGAATAGATGTAGGACTAAAAGATTTCGCTATTTTGTCAGATGGAACACACTATGAAAATCCGAAGTTTTTCCGATCATTAGAAGAGAAGTTGGCGAAAGCACAGCGTGTTCTTTCTAGAAGAATGAAAGGGTCTTCTCGCTGGAATAAACAACGAGTAAAGGTAGCTAGAATTCATGAATACATATCAAATGCTAGAAAAGATTACTTGGACAAAATTTCAACTGAAATCATCAAAAACCACGATGTTATCGGTATAGAGGATTTGCAAGTATCGAATATGTTAAAGAATCATAAGTTAGCAAAAGCAATTAGTGAGGTATCTTGGTCGCAATTTCGATCAATGTTAGAATACAAAGCAAAATGGTATGGCAAACAAGTCATTGTCGTATCGAAAACATTTGCTTCCAGCCAATTATGTTCTTGTTGTGGATATCAAAATAAAGACGTTAAAAATCTAAACCTACGTGAATGGGACTGTCCTTCTTGTCGTACACACCATGATAGGGATATTAACGCAAGTATCAATCTAAAGAATGAAGCGATAAGGCTTCTAACCGCAAGGACTGCGGGGTTAGCCTAATTAATTAGAGTTCGATAGAACTCTTTACTTAGGAATCCCTCACTTCTAAACGAAGTGAAAGTGGGGGTAGTTCAAGAATGAATTTTTTGGATCTTGACATACTTCCTTTTTGGAAGAATCTATCCTTTTTTGTATGTGTGCATAGCCTCTATTGCTGCAGTAACTCGCTTGGCAGGCCGTGAGGCTTTAAACCAAGTATCGAACGACTTCGTTATTAAATAAAATGATAATTCAGTATAAGATTCTATGTTGAATTTCAATATTCTTTAACTAATTTCGACATAATCTGCATTTTATCTTTATTTCTTTTTAGTAATCTATTTTTGTACAAAGCGTGGTAATAATATTGAATCTAGCAATTAACTCCTGCTTTTTACGCATAAATAATAGAGAAAGGATAGATAACGATGTCGGAAAACGGTAATAAAAATAGTGGAATACGGGGAGTGTTCCTAACGATAATGATACTACTAACAACTTCTTTTCTTATGTTCTTTATAATGGGTAAGTTTAATTCCACTCCCGCAAAAGGAGCAAACCAAGAGAGGAAAAATAACCAAAGTATAATGTCACAATCTAAAGAGATAGAAAATACAAAACCACAAAGAGAAAAAAGAGCAGATGGAAAACCTGTAGGAAAAGTTGTTTATTTAACATTTGATGATGGTCCTAGTACTTTAACTGGGAAATTTTTAGATGTATTAAAAGAAAACGATGTAAAAGCAACATTTTTCATGCAGGGAAGTAATTTACAAAATGCAAGTTATCAGGAAAATGTAAAGCGAGCAGTAAAAGAAGGGCATTATATCGGTGCACATAGTATGACGCATAATAGTGATAAACTATACAAGAATGGACAATTTGTTCCAGAAATGAAAGAAACATTATCCCTTATTAAAGATATTACAGGTACAAATCCTAAGTTAGTACGTCCACCATATGGATCAGCACCAGGGCTAAAGAGCGAAGAAGTTCGTAATCAAATTGTAGAAGCTGGAATAAAAGTATGGGATTGGACAATTGACTCCTATGATTGGAAATTAAAGAATAATCCAAATGAAATTATAGAAAATGTAAAAAAATCTACAACAGAGGATGTTGAAGTAGTTTTAATGCATGAAAAACCTCAAACATTAGCAGTGCTTCCAGAAATTATAAAGTTTTATAAAGAAAAAGGTTATGAATTTGGTGTATATAATGATGCTGATCATTTTCACCTGAATTTCCAAAAAGATCATCGTCTATAAAATATGATTTTAGCAATTGAAAGCTACAGTGAACGTGAATTTATAGTATATAAAGAAAAGAGCACATTCTCTTGAATTATTGAACAGCTCCCTGTCAAGTAGACAGTGGAAATAATAAAAAACACTTTAAGCGGCTTGAGCCCTGTATTCTAATGGGTTTAAGCCGCTTAATTTTTCTTGGTAACGTTCATTATTGTAAAACTGGATATAATTACCTATCGCTTGTTATAACGCTTCAAATGTCTCATACTTATGTAGGTAATACTTTTCACACTTCAACGTCCCCCAAAACAATTCCATTGGTCCATTATCTATACATTTTCCTATACGTGACATGCTATGAATCATTTTTGCTTTTTCTATTTTTCTCTTAAACCCATGTGACGTATATTGATACCCTCGATCACTATGAATCAATGGATGTTCATTCTCTTATGGTATAATTTTCTAGATGATTTTGTAATTAAAGAGGGTGTAAATAATGGGGAACTTTCAAAGTAATTTTCAAACGGCTACACAAATCGCTACATCGATGAAAAATGCTTCGGATACAATCCAAAGTACGACAGATCGTTCTATAACAAAGGCGAGTCGTATTACACTGTCTGTTAATGCTCAAGCACAAGAAACGAATCAACAAATGCTGGATTTGACTAGGCAATTTTATGGAACCTTTCAACAAGCAGTTAATAATATTCATTCAGCAGCTAAGGGGTTTGAAAGAATGGATAACAAACTACAAAAGACATTTCACTAATGTGATAACCTACAGTAAAGAGTGAAGGAGAGGAAGAAAAAGATAGATCAAGACATTGAAAAGCAAATAAATCAACTAAATTAAAAAATATGGATAGTATTTGAAAAACAGGATCAAAACCAAGTTGCGATTCAAATCCAGAGACAAGCGGATATGGAATTTAACGAATTGAAAAATCGAAATAATCACTTATTTAATAGAACTTTAAAAACATGGCATGGTGATAGAGAAATTTCTAATTTTTTTATGAATAATCTTCAAGAATCGGAACATATCGAGTGGAAATTAATATTTGAATTGGAAAATCAAAAAGAAATATTGCTTAAAGAAAAACGCGATCTTATTGATTTAGAAACCAACCTTATTTATAGACAACAGCAATTAAAAAGGGAGGACAAAGCATGAGTTTAAATATGTATTTAGGGGAAGTACAAAATCAGACTCAAAGCATGAATGCTGTATGTACTGCTACCATTCAAGGTATGGAACAAATCATTCAGTCGATTGACGCTTTTGCTACTGATACGGTCTTGCAAGGACGAACATATAGTAGTGCAAAAATATTTTTTGTCCAAACCTTTCGTCCTTTAGCACAAGGTATCATTTATTTATGTGAAGAATTAATTCGTCAAAATGATGCTTTTCCAAGAGATTTTCAATCACAAGTTGCTTCCACGGATGTAATCGAACAAGAAGTAAGAGAGCAAATTCAAGAAATCAATCAAATGATTGCAAGTATAGAAGTGATAGATGAAGCTACACCAATGCCTGGCATAGATGCAATTGTGGCTGTTTTAGTTGAGATGAGAAAAAAACTTGAAGAAAAATTAGAGCATTTATATGAATTCAATTATACATCCAGTAATAACTACAGTACGGCCCTTCAACTAGTAGCTAGTATTGCTACTGGTCTTGCCGAAGTTCAAAGTGGGAAAGGATTTAGTCCTGTAAGTGGAACATTTAGTACACAAGGATTAAATATGGAGTGGATTACTTCTATTCAATCGATAACAGAAGATAGGTATCGTCAGACTGACAATCTTCTAAATAGTAGTTCAATTGAAGAAGGAGCAATGTGTGGCCCTTTAAATAGTGAAAAAAAAGATGAATCTTTACTGGATAAGTTTAAACATGATATTGAATATTCTTATAAGGAATATAGTAAAATGATATATGCCGCTGATCATAAATTTGTTTCTACGATTGAAAAAGCTGGATTAGGTGTGCCCTACCATCTAAAAAAAGGAATAGAAGATGCATTAGGTGATGAATTATTAGGAATTGTGAATGTAGCCCTCCATCCAATAAATACAATTAATGACACGATTGAAGCTCTTTCTAATCCAGCCAGAACATTCAATGCGATAAAACAAACGATTTCTGATTCTTGGAATACCAATGTTGTAAACGGGGACGGAAATAGTCAAGCTGAGCTTTATGGAAATGTAATGGGGCATGGTATGTTTGCCTTTGCCGGAACAAAAGGTGTAGATAAGCTCGCTAAGTCTGCGGCGTTGAAAACGGGTGCTGAAGTAGCTGAGATTTCGCAAGCTAGTAAAAAAGGCTTACAAGATGCTGCATCTTTATTTAATGGGAATCGCAATGGGTTTGCTATTGCTGGCGAAGGTGGTTTGCAATTTAATACACCTGATTTTAGGCAATTTGAAGAAAAGCTATCGACTCATCAGTTTGCTAAAGGCGAGTTCGGTTCTAGTGGAAATAAGAGTCCGGATAAAATTCATCAGTCTGACATTGAAAAAAAGCAATGGCTTGAGAGTTTACAAAACACAGAGAATTTTAAACAAGGGACTAAAGAAAACGGAATAAATCATATTTTTAATGGTGAAATACTTAAAAATGGGAATGCTAATGGTTTTCATTATGAAGGAACGTCGAATAGTAATAGTAAAATTGTCGGAGACCTCGATCCATCAAATGAGTTTGGTGTCTACCAAGCTAAAGTGGAAATTGATGGAGTATTAAAAGGCCCTAAATCCACATTCTTTCCAAGGGATTGGACACCTCAACAAGTAATAGATGCAGTGAATGAGGCTTTTAATAACAAAGTGAATATAAAAAACAATAGATATCTTGGAAAAACAAGTGATGGAATGACAATAGAGATGATTTTGAGGAATAATAAGGTAATCTCAGCTTATCCAGTATATTGAGTTGGAGGAAGTGTTCTTAATGATTAAGTATAATTATGAATTTAAATATATAGAAGAATTCAATGTGGTTGTTATGGATTTTGATGAAGAAAAATCGTTGAAATTTGCCAATATGATAAATGATCCTTTAGGGTCTGATATACCTTGGAGGTTAAGAGATTTAAAAAATGATATTAACAATTTTATTGATTTATTGAGGGGAAACATATCCGAATATAGACATGGAGGAAACGCTTCTAGCATAATATCCTTTAGAGATTTTACCATAATTGAGGATCCATTTTATGATGAAGAAGAAGATGAATTTGAGCCGATATGTAAATTAGAGACAGTTGAATTTGTTAAAATCATATTAGTGTGGGCTTATGAAACACATAAGTATAAGAGCGAAAGAGGAGAAATTGCTCAAGAAGATGCAAAAATGGCTATGAATTGGATTGAACAAAAGATGGAAGAAGTTAATAATATAGAGGATAGTAATCAAATATAAGAATTACGGAGTAATAATAGATGAAGAGTTTAAAATTAATTATAAAAATGAAAAATATGGGGAGATAGAAGAAGCATCTGTTACTTATGGAATGAAGTAGAGGGTTCTGGTGTAAAAAATCTAAAAAACTTGGACATACTGATACTTTTACTCTAAAAAGGATGGGGTCTGTATGGAAAATCAATGTTTTTTCAAGTGGAAACAGCATCAAACAGATATTATCCTATTAACCGTGAGATGGTACCTATGATATACCCATCATTTCCGTGGTTTGGTGGAAATGATGGGGGAACGAGGCTTATTCATTCCACATACAACGATTATGTTTTGAGTTCATTAATCCGGTCCTTCACCATATTATAAAAAGAGCCACATATAAATGGCTCTTTTTATAATATGATGTTTATACTTTCTGCGAGAATAGATTGCTTGCTATAATTTTAAACAAGCAAATGGAGACGCTAATCACAGCAACCCTCTCATTATAGAAAAGTACTATAAAAAAAAGGGAAAATAGAATCATCATAAGTAATATCTCATTTTTAGCTTGTTTTACATGCTCCATATGTTTTAACATAGTTAATCCATCTCCTTGTATAAAAAAATAGTTATTAGAGTGCTAGGAATTACAGCTAGACTCTCTATTTGCATATTTTACTCATTATCAAATTAAATTCTAAGAGTGAATTTATATTTGATAAATTAAGTTTATTTAAGGTGGAAGATATTTCTGTCAGCGTTAAAATTATTAGTTAAAATTAAAAGTAATTATTTCTCCTGCAAGGGAACTTGTTAAATTACAAGAAGAGTTAATAACTAAGAAAAATAAGTAAATGGAACCGTTAGCCATCAAGATGGAAGAAAAGCCAATAAATATACTAAATCAAGAAATCCTTAATAATATCTAGTTATATATTAAAAGGTGAACACAAATAAAGAGAAGAATAATTAAAGTATTTGTGAGTGAGCAAAAGAAATGAATTTTTAGTATTCAATATTCTTAGGAATGTTATATCATAAAAAAGATCGAACGATGATATAAAGAATAAACTTGATAGGTGGATAGAGAGATAATATATAGTGAATTTTATTGTAAATTAAGACTAAATATATAAAGGGTATTATGAAACAATACATTTTTGTTAATCAGTTAGGTAATAGCTATGAAAATAAGGTCGAACATATTGGTGTAAAAGAATGAATTGATTTAGAAATCCCTTTAATTTTTTAGGTGCGAATGTATAACAAACATGAAATTCCTCGTACATTCGCACCTAGAATTCTTAAACTTTATGAGGTGAATTTATAATTTTTATACAAATTACTTTATTTAATAAAAATATTTGTCTACTTTTTAATAGAATTAAAGTATTTGTGATTGATTTTGAACACAAATCGGTGTCGCACCTCAATTAGGTGCGTGGATTGAAATTTTAATGATGATAATGTGTTTATCTGTTTTACCGTCGCACCTCAAATAGGTGCATGGATTGAAATTGGACAGCAAATGGCGCTTTAAAGGCGATGAAAGGTCGCACCTCAAATAGGTACGTGGATTAAAATTTGCAAATATCGGTAATGTGATTACGCCTGTATTGTCGTATCTCTTGTGGGTGCGTGGATTAAAACTGGTAAGACCCTTGATAGCAATTTATTATGAGTTTACGCATTACCCAAAATTCAACTCTCACTTACCTTTGGACTTTCGTCCTACACAAGCTTGAGGAATAAGAATTCTTTTGGCTAATGCGTTAATTTTAATTAATACTTATTGAAACCTATAATGTTATTATGTAATATAAAGGTATATTGTTAGTTTATTTGATTCCGTTTATTCCTACACCTTTTTTGTGTTGTGGTTGAGTTGTAGAAGCAAGTTTCGTCTTGTTTCAATTGTGAAAGGGCTTCTTTGAGCCGATTAGTGTATATAGCTTATTTTGCTATGCACATTTTCAATCGACTTGAAGAAGCTCTTTTTGTGTTGTTTTCAAGTTTGTAGGCGGGGTTATGAATCATAAAAAGTTACAAAATAGAGGAGATAGTAAAATGAAAAAGACTGTAGACATTTACGATTAGTACCAACAGCAGAGGAACATAAAACAAGAATGGAAAAAAATCAGAAGTCATATGCTGCACCAGCCATGTCATCCGAATCCAGAGCAAGAGTAAATCAAATGAGAGGGTGTTTTGAAGCAGAAATTATATTACCAGACGGTAAATTTCAATATTTCAAGCCACATGCTCTTAATGTAAAAGAAGCCATTCAGGAAATTGCGTTATATATTGAAGGGATTCAGGAAACAAACGAAGGCTATGTCATCTTATGGCGCTTTGTCGGGCAACAAAGTTTTTATTATGGCACAAATATTGTAGCTGAACCGAAGTTTCGTACATTTCTACGTAAGGTGAAAGATTATTTCTTCGATTATGAAGAGGTGGTTTATAAAACTGAAAAATAAGGGAGAAAGAGGGATAGATATGAAAAAAGATAACATTTGGGTAGTGTCAGATGATTCAAAAGAGCAGGAAATAAAAGAGCAATCCCAAGAGTTGGATGATATATTCGTTGGTTTGGATGAGCTATCGGAGATTACAGATGATGAACTACCATTTTAATTATATTGAGGTAGTGTATAGAGGGTAAAAGGAAGAACTAAGTGATGTATATACTTGGATCTTCCTTTTTTATTGTAAAAAAGAACTTGGAGGGGAATATTATGTTTACAAAAATTTTTATTGGTCTATTTTGTTATGTGTTTTTGGTAGTTCGTAATTCAAAGAAAAAATTTCTAATAGAAGAAGCCAAGAAAAAAGAAATGGAAAATAAACCGGTGGAACGCCCCGTTTATTGGTGCTCAAGAGAAAATAAACCTATTGGAAGGGAACAAGAGCGTGTTACTGTTCCAACAAAAGAGATCACCTTAGAAAAGGATGTAGCAAGTATATATGATTTAGTTGCTACATCTGTTCATAAAAATATGGGTGAGGAAGAGAGTAACAGGTTAAAACATGAAGATATAGAAGAAGTGGAGTATGCTGAAGCTTTTCATCATACTCCTACTCCTGAAGTTGTTTATGATATTCCTTTTCCAAGTGATGAGGATATACCAGAAGAATTATTAGAATATGAGGACATGTATTCACAACAAGAATATGTTTCAATTCCATCCGAAACAGAACATATTTTTCCTGTTCAACAAGGAGTAGCTGATGTTGAAGATATGGATTTTGTGAGGTGGACTGCAAAAGTAATAGAACAAGAACAAGGACTGACACGTGTCATAAATATGTCTAATAAGAAGCGTTATTGGATTCATACAGAGGGAGAGATATTACCAAAAAATCAATTACTGTATATGGAATTAGAGGTCGATTCACCTTATTCTTATACACTAGTTGAATGGAGTAATAGACAACTAGGGAATATTTGAACTATTCACCACTTAACGTCCTAACGGACTGTTTGAAGTGGGAGATTCCTGGGAACACCGATGTATCCACCGGTTATCTTAGCAGGCTCTACCCGTAGTCCCTACGGTGAGAACATAAGTATCTTGTACGCTGACTCACCACACTACCTACTTTAGCTTGGTTTTCGCAATTTTGAGAAGCGTGGGGCGATAGAACGTTGAAGATTTTACGGTTGCAACGTTTTTCTGCAACCAACCTCATATCTTCAGTTTTCGAAGAGCAATCTGTACAAGTAAATGATAGCAAATATGTTGGCTTATGCCAACCGACAGAAGACTCCCACCTAAAATTGGTGTTTCACACCTTCACATTTTTGAGGAAGGAGTCTTCTGTCGGAAAACAATAAATCTATTTCCTAGTTGTATTTTCTTAGTTAAATAGCATGAAATACAGCATTTTCTCACTCATTTGTACAAGAATAAAACATTTTTTTATTTTTGTACAAATGAGTGGGACAGAATGATTCACCATATAAGGATATTCGACTATAATGAGACATTGTACGTCATTGTAATATTGAAATGTTTTGAGATTCAAGTGATTAACAGTCTTAAAACAGGAGAATTGAGAACTCTTCGTAATATTACAATGCTTAAAATAGATTAAATCCAAACATGAGGATTATATGAAGTAAAAAATATTTTTGAGTTAAAAAAATAACAATTTTGAAAGGTGAATGTAAATGAATATTAATTCCATAAGTAACAATGTAGTAGAAAAATTAGAACAAACGGTGCGCTATGAAAAGAAACAAGTCCAGGTATTACGTGTAAGTAAAAGTAGTTCTAATATACACGCTTACATGATTTTTCCGGAATTCTCAGAGGTTAAAATTTCAAATACCGAACTGAATGAATATATAGAAAACCTTTCAACAAGCGTGAAGTATGTCATTGATCGCAAGTTGAGTCAACAAGAAATTGAAAAACAAAATCATTCTTTCATTATGACGTGTGAAGTCGAGGAAGATGGTGTGATAGATGATGAAACGATTCATTTTAATACGACGTATGTAAAACCACCAACAATTGCAAATAAAGTATTTAAGTTGGTATGTGGATTAGGGAATCGCTTAGATAGCTTAAAAGAACTATATATTACAGTATTAAATAATAATATTAACCGAATTGAAATTGAGTTTTACAATGAAAATGAAACATATGTGGCAGTAGAAAAAGAAGAAATTGCAAATGCAATTATGGGGGCATATACAAAAGCAAATATCTATTATGCAGCAGATCTTTATTATGCTGCAGAAGGAAATGAAATCAAATTAAAGAGCATCAAACCAAAATTAGCGGGTGATGTGTGATGAAACGAGAAAAAGGAATGATAGGAGTCTTATGCACGCTTGTTTTGATAATTTTATTACTTGTACCCTTACAAGCAGCTCAAGCTTCTGTAAAAGTAGATTTTAATGAGTTAAAAGGAAATGATGTTTCGTCATCATTTAAAGATGGACTAAACAATCGAACGAAAACAACAGAGAAAGAGGATTCATTTGGATCATCAATCATACAAAAGATTGAAGGATTGTATGCGCCGGCTTTTAAAGTAGGAGTCAATATCTTTTCTATTTCATTCGTATTAGGAGTTATTGTCATGGTTATGGCATTAATTACAAAGAATGGTCAATGGATGAAGTGGGCAACCGGAAGTATGATTTTCTCATTTATCAGCATGATGTCGATGAGACTAAGTGTATACTTCTTGTTTAGTTCCGATGTATTTTCATTTATGAACATCTTTACGGATTTTTTAGACCTGTTTAAAGCAACAGCACTTATTTTCACACCATTTATGTTAATCGCAGGTATTCGTTTAAGAAGAACTCATGAGAGTACGAAACAGCCTGAGTATTACCGTTGGGCCAACCGTGTCATAACAGGATCTTGTTTGCTGTGTATGTTAGCTGTACTCGCTCCATGGCTATTTGCTAATATGTGAAAAACTATATATATAAATAGAAAAGGTACTGAATTTACATTCAGTACCTTTTATCTACCCATTAGGTTCTTTCTTTCATATTCTTCAAATACTTCTTCTGATATTGGCGATAGTATGCCACTTAAATACACAGCGGTATATAAAAAGTATTGGCCATCATTTGTTTTTATTGTATGAGTACCGTGTTCCTCATTGTTTGGAATAATTCGTTCAATTTTGAGTTGCTTTTTATCACAAATGATCTCTTTTATCCTATATAAATTATGTGTTGGTAAACGATTAATATACAAACAAAGGTATTCTAGTAGAAATAGAATAACAGTCATTTGTAGAATGAAAGCAATCTTTAATAGAGTTGGTATGGATGCAAATAATACTAGAAATATAGAGATCAAGAAAATATTTAACTTTGAAAACCATTTTTCATGTTGATTTAAAGAAATAATACTTTTCTTATTCTGAAACACCTGGAACCTCGTTATAAGAAAAATAATTGCAAAGATTCCTTCATAACTAAACCAGGTTTTCCACTCCGTATCAGTAAGTTCTAGCAATATATATATGATACCGGTAGATACGATCAGTGGTACCAGCTGTACCAAACTAAATAGTATGGTATGTTCTAACATTCTTTTCTTGTAGATACGATTAGTAATTGAATCCAAGTTTCTTAACTCCTTCTGCAATTTTCATGATGACACCACCAATAAGAAGATGGTATTCGCCAATTCCTTTTTCATTTACGTACCAACACATATAGTGTCGGATATCTTCTTTTGCACCATGGTCATGTAAAGGAAAAGGAGATGCGTATTTTTTAGATGACATATTATTATCACCGAAAGGAACCTGTTTTGCAAATGCAAAACGTTTCTTCGAATCATTTATAATCCAACAACCATAGTTTACTGACCCATACCATATTGCGTCTTTATGAATTGGATCAATAGAAGGTTGTGCTGGATAGCTTTCAGCTAGTATTTGCGCTTTTTCTTCACGAAGTTGCTGATGTATGTGTGAATTTAATGGATCTTCCGTTCCGATTTCATAGGTTTCCTCAAAATTCCCACACTCATAAGGGATAAGGGGATTATTTGAATCAGCTGCTAATTGCAGACTGCAAGAATCTGATTTTGAAAGATAATATACACAGTCTTTGCAGGTGAAATAGTTTGAAAAAGCTGAATCACTTTCTGGTTCTGTTCCGGTATTATTTACTACAAGTTTTAACATGTCTATCACAACCCTTTTTAGGCTAATTCGTAAATTAATATAGACGTATCATATCATGCTTATAAATAAATGTAAATATTTTCCAAACAAAAATAACCTTATTAATTTTGAAAGGACTGTTTGTATTGAATAGAAATCGAGAATATATTGCTTTGCAAAATTCTATATTAATAGGCTGGTTACTGACATGCATCGTAATAGGCCTATCTATCTATTTTTCTTCTGTTGTTTATTTATTAATCGGATGTTTCATTCTATCGTTAAAATACGGATTAATGGGTACCGTGAAAAATGTGGAAAAACGTTTGCCTACCTGGGCCAACTTTGGCGTCATTGAAAAGCCAGTAAATCGAAGAGTGACTAGACCTTTTCAGTTTCGAGGTGGGCTCCTTGTTTCATTAGCATTAGGCTTCGTGGAGATGGTAATTAAAGGCTTATGTATCTCATATTTTATTTTAGGATTAGAAACGCATGTATATCGTTTAATGCGCAGAAACGCAAGGGTGTAAAAAGGGGGCTTCTATTATGAACGTATTGATATTTGAATTAATTCTCATTGCGGTTCTGATTCCGTTGAATATTGTTGTGAAAAAACATGTACCGAAATGGAAAGGAAAAGCCGGAGAGAAATTAGTGAACCGTATACTAAGTAAATTAGATCCAAAAAGTTACTTTGTATTACATAATGTAACGGTTTATACGGAGTACGGTGATACAACGCAAATTGACCATATTGTTATCGCTGAAACAGGTGTATTTGTTATAGAGACGAAAAACTACGAGGGATGGATCTATGGAAGTGAGAAAGCGGCAAGGTGGACACAGGGTATTTTTAGAAAGAAATCCTCTTTTCAAAATCCATTTCGACAAAACTATAAACATATAAAAGCAATTGAATGGGTGATGGAACAACAGCTGCCTTGTATCTCTATTGCTGCGTTTCATCCAAAATGCAGTCTGAAAAGGGTACATGTTCATTCTAAAGATAAACATATCCTGTATTATAACGATTTAAAAAATGTATCGAATCCTATATTGATCTGAAACTTACAAAAGACGAGGTGGAGCATATCTACCAAACTATTTTGCGAGCAAATATTGACGATAAGGATATAAAGAAGAAACATGTGAAGTATTTACAGTATAAGTTCGCTAAACAATAAGAAATGGAGAAAGGGCAATGTTATATGTAGTAGGGTTTATCGTAATCTCTGTAATAGCTATTCGTCTTAACATGAAGTATTACAAACTAAAAGGAGACCCATACTTAGCGTTTTTTAGAAATGTTAAAACTATATGGATATTATTTACTGAAAAACAGAAATATTACAGATTATTATTGGAATTTATTTTGTAAAGACAAGCTGACAAGATCTGAGAATAGAAACATTGATGATATTGTTAGTAGTTTAGCTTTAACAACAAAAGCATTAACGGAACTAACAAAACAAAAAGAAATCACAGAAAGCTTTTATATGTTTGATATATTACACACTTCTAGGAAAATAAATTCATTAAAATTTCACTAGATTTTTGGAAAATAGTTGTTAGAAAACTTGAATCATTTAAGTAGATTTCCAGAGCGTCACGTTTTTGGGTTTTCTTTTAGAATAATTTTATAATTAAATATAAATTTATACATATAATACCATAAATTGGCCGATCTATAGTTTGAAAGTTGAAAATTTTTTGTATATTTTGGTAGATATAGCTATTATAATTGTATGAGAATAAGGTAATTCTACAGGTTGGAAGCTAACAAGATGATTAGGTGTTTTTTATTTGTTCTAGAGCATATGTGTTGAAAATCTCGCATTTAAATCATGAAATACTTGCTATTAAAGAGGAAGTTGACTTCTCATATAGTTATGATCATGAGTGAGGGGGCATTACTGTTATACAGTCTCGAGAACTATTTTATTACCAAGTAACCAAGATAATGAAGAGCGCTGTATATAATATTCTTGAATCGGTATGTTCCCCCTCCAATTTAAGTTATAGTAAGCTTTTGCTAATGCCTTTATTACCATTTTCTAAATAAATAGACATATATACAAGAGGAGGATTTTAAAGTGGTAAATCATCAATTGGAAAAGTTACATAATAAGATGGATGAAGTTAATTTTCAGTTATTGCAGTTACTAAATAAACGTGGCAGAATCGTTCAACAAATGGGAGAGCAAAAACAATTACAAGGCACAAAATATTTCCATCCAGTTCGTGAAAGCGAGGTTTTAGATATGATTTCCAAATGTAATGAGGGGCCATTTGAAACATCAACAGTGCAACATATTTTTAAAGTTATCTTCAAAGCGAGCTTGGAGTTGCAAGAAAATGATAATCGTAAAGAATTGCTTGTTTCTCGTGAAAAGAAAAAAGAAAATACAATTATTGATATAAAAGGGGAACTTTTAGGAAATGGAACACAAACGTTTATTATGGGCCCATGTGCAGTAGAGAGTTTAGATCAAGTTCGTCAAGTCGCGCAGGCACTGAAGCAGCAAGATTTAAAATTAATGCGCGGTGGTGCGTTCAAACCCAGAACATCACCATATGATTTTCAAGGTTTAGGTATAGAAGGATTGCAAATTTTACGCGAGGTAGCCTACGAGTTTGAATTAGCAATTATTAGTGAAATTTTAAATCCCCATGATGTAGAAATGGCACTTGACTACGTTGATGTTATTCAAATTGGAGCTCGTAATATGCAAAACTTTGACTTATTACGAGAAGTTGGTAAAGTTAATAAACCTATATTATTAAAGCGTGGTTTAGCGGCGACAATCGATGAATTTATCAATGCAGCAGAATATATTATTGCACAAGGAAATGATCAAATTATATTATGTGAGCGTGGCATTCGCACCTACGAGAGAGCAACACGTAATACATTAGATATTTCTGCTGTACCGATCTTACAGAAGGAAACACATTTACCAGTTGTGGTAGATGTAACGCATTCAACAGGACGTAAAGATTTATTATTACCAACTGCGAAAGCAGCACTCGCGGTTGGGGCGGACGCAGTAATGGCAGAAGTACATCCAGATCCAATGGTCGCATTATCTGATTCTGAACAGCAAATGGATATTTTAGAATTTCATACATTCATGGAAGAGTTAAAAAGCTTTAAAAATAAGATGTTTTATTGAAATATTCATTACTAATAGAAAATTACACATAAATACATAGAGCACTGTTATAGATAGGGGGAACAGTTAGAACTAAAATAACCATCAATGGGACTTTTTGAGTAGAAATAAAAATTTTGCACAGGAAAACAAGAGCTCGTTACGTAAACAACATATGAAATAGTAGAATTTATACAATGAAATTTGTTCTATACTAAGTAGGCCTCATTTTTATTACCTTTTTAGAAGAATGAAAAGGTGAATATTGGTATAAGGAGCTATCTAAAATTAGGGGAGGAATATAACAATGAGTACCATGGTGAATACAGTACTTGGACCTATAAAATCTGAATTTTTAGGAAAAATATTAATACATGAACATTTTTTATTTGGATTTCCTGGTTTTAGCGGTGATTCTACTTTAGGGGGATTGGATTGGGAAGTAGCGCTTAATGTAGCGATTAAAGCAGTGGAACAAATGAAATCTTTTGGGGTTCAGACCGTTGTTGATGCTACTCCAAATGATTGTGGTAGAAATCCTCTCTTTTTAAAAGAGGTTTCAGAGAAAACAGGTCTTCATATCATTTGTTCAACAGGTTATTACTATGAAGGTGCTGGAGCAAGTACATACTTTAATTTTCATAGAAGCATTGATCCTCAAAGGACTGAAAATGAAATCTATGAAATGTTTATGAAAGAAATAAAAGAAGGAATTAATAAAACTGGTATTAAACCTGGTGTAATAAAGGTAGCATCAAGTCAAGATAGAATTACGGATTACGAACAAATGTTTTTTAGGGCGGCTGCTAGAGTTCAAAATGAAACTGGAACAAGGATAATCACTCATACACAAGGAGGCACAATGGGGCCAGAACAAGCAGAGTTACTTATTTCTGAAGGAGCAAGTCCTAATGGAATTTTAATTGGACACATGTGCAGAAGTACCGATATGGATTACCATATTCGAACATTAGAGACTGGAGTATATATTGCGTTTGATCAATTCGGTTTACAAGGAATTTTAGGATTTCCTCTTGATCAGTTTAGAGAGAAGGTTTTAATAGAATTAATTCATAAAGGATACGAAAATAAGATCATGCTCTCGCATGATACTACTATTTTTAAATTAGGAAGGGCACCGGACTACCCTGAAAAAACAAAAAAGTTGATGGCTAATTCATATCCAACCCATATTTTTGAAAACGTAATACCAGTACTCAAAAAATCGGGGGTTATTGATAATCAAATTCAAATTATGATGGTAGAAAATCCAAGAACCTTTTTTAGAATTGACTAGATATAGTTAAAAATTGATTATTTAAATGCTAAAAAATTATATATGCTTACTACTCAAGAATTCTTTAGTTTCAGTTGAAGGCTTCTTGAGTAGTAGTTTCTAGCAACGTTAAAATACAGTACATCACATTTATATACTGCTTATTTTTGTTTTTTAATTTGGTTATTTAAAAATACGAGATTTTATAACATGGTAAAGGGTTTACTTAAACCCTATTAAAAGAATAAGCTAAGAGGTGGTAAAGTGTTAATATTAATTTGTATTGTTATTCTCTTTATTGGATTAATTATGCGATTTAATCCATTAGTTGTTGTAACCTTTGTGGGATTTATAATTGGATATTTTAATCATCTATCATTGAAAGATATTTTAAACATTTTTGGAGAATCATTTGTTCAAAATCGCTATATGTCATTATTTATTTTTACTCTTCCTGTTATCGGTGTATTGCAACGGCATGGCCTAATAGAACAAGCTCACTCACTAGTAAGTAAGTTCAAAATGGTGACATCAGGTCGAATCCTTATTTTGTATTTATTTATTCGACAGGTGACAACAGCATTAGGTTTAAGTAGTATTGGTGGACATACCCAGATGGTCTATCCATTAGTTTCTCCAATGGCAGAAAGCGCTACTGTTTCTAGGTATGGGAAACTCCCGAAATCTGTCCATGAAAAAATAAAAGCTTTTTCAGCATCTGTTGACAATATTGGATTATTTTTTGGTGAAACTCTTTTTATTACAAGTGGTACCATCTTACTTATGACTGGCTTTTATGAACAAAATAAAATTAAAGTCGAGCCCTTAGATTTTATTATATGGGGATTACCTTTTGCTTTTTCAGCTTTTGTAATTCATAGTATGCGACTTATCCTATTTGACAGAGCAATTCAACAAGAATTACAAAGATCTTCAGGAAAGACATCTAACACAACAGTAAATGGAGAATCAGAATATGATTATTGAGCTTGAATATATTTATATGATTGCAGGTATTTTTTTGATTATTATTTCTCTTCTTACAATAAAAGACAAACGCAACCCCAAACGAATTTCTACTTCATTATTTTGGGGGATATATGGCGTGACATTTTTATTCGGCAAAGTTATACCACCTATGCATATAGGTATTTTAGTTATTATTATGGTGTTAATTGTAGGGAGTGGGGGAGTTCAATCAAGTTCGCATAATGAAAATAATTCAAAGTTAAGCAAGAAAGGTTCAACAAAATGGGGAAATGTATTGTTTATACCAACTCTTTTAATTCCAGTGATTACAGTGATTGGATCAATAGTATTTAAAAATTTTACCATTCATGGAACTTATCTATTTGATCAAAAGTATATTACTCTAATTTGTCTCAGTCTGGCCTCTATTATTGCCCTAATTGTTGCTATTATTTTAACAAGGGAAAATGTAATACAATCAATGCAAGAAGCTCGTAGATTAGTAGGTGCTATGGGATGGGCGTATATGCTTCCGCAAATGCTGGCTACTTTAGGTACCCTTTTTCTATTATCTGGTGTTAGCAAAACAATTTCTAATGTAGCATTTACTGTTATTCCTATTGAAAGTCGTTTTTTTGCAATTGTTATTTATGTATTAGGGATGACTTTCTTTTCTATAATTATGGGGAATGCATTTTTAGCATTTCCTATAATTATGGGGGGGATTGGTATACCACTTCTTATTGATGTTCATCATGCGAATGTTGCAGTTTTAGCAGTTGTTGGTATGTTATCAGGTTACTGTGGAACACTAATGACACCAATGGCTGCTAATTTTAATATAGTTCCTGCTACTCTATTCGGTTTATCTGATAAAAATGCTGTAATTAAAACTCAAATACCAACAGGTTTACTACTATTAGTAGTTAATTTATGTTTAGGCTATTTTTTAATATGACGCATACTGTGAAATGAAAAATGATTTAATATTTAGTGTGCGTTCATTGTTAGTCTTTGAGTAATAAAAATACATTTAAATGAATTTTCAAAATAATGACATCTCGATTTAATATTTAGAATAATATATATATATGGATTTTTTTGATAAATGTGATAAAATAAATCCTGGTGTTATTTTTTTACATTAATATTACTGATTTGTAACAATTTACATTATTGTTGTTTGAAATCAAAAAACAAAGTAATTGAGGAGGATAAAGATTATGAAAGAACTCAAAGTAATTAGAACTGATATCCCTGATGATCCACCCAGTTTAGATCCTCAAAAAGCTACAGATATGTGTTCGTTTAGGATTCTGAATAATGTCATGGAAGGACTTGTTAGATTAAATCCAGAAGGAAAAATAGTCCCTGGAATGGCAGAAAGTTGGAATATTTATGATGACGGACATAGCTATGAATTTATTTTGAGGGATGCTTTATGGTCAAATGGAACTAAAGTCACTGCGTTTGATTTTGAATATGCTTGGAAACGTAATTTGAATCCTAATTTCAATTCAAGGTATGCCTATTTAATGTTTTTGATAAAAAATGCAAGAGAATATTGTGAAGGTACTTTACAAGATGAAAGTTTAATAGGTATTAAAGCAATAAACGAAAAAATATTGTTAGTTAATCTAGTAAATCCAAATCCTAAATTTTTAGATCTTATTACTTTTCCTATATACTTCCCAGTCAATCATAAAGTTTGTGAAAATTTAAAAGATGAATTTGCAATTAATGAGCTACATACTAGTTTTAATGGACCGTTTATTATAGATGAGTGGAAACTCCATGACAAACTTATATTAAAAAGAAATGTAAATTATTATGAAGAAAAGATTGTTAACTTAGATGAAGTCCATTATTATGTTATAAAAAATGCTTCAGAATTAGTAAATGCTTATAAAAATAATGAATTGGATACTATTTATAGAGTTCCAAATCAATATCTTAATTCAGAATTTTCGTTATCAACTGAAATAAAGTTTGGACCAGACTGCTTAACCGAATACTTAGCTTTTAATACCCAAAATAATATTTTAAGTAATAAAAAAATAAGGAAAGCGCTTAGTTATTCTATTAATCGGAACGAGTTGTTAGCGGAAGCTAAAAACTTTGGATTCTTACCAGCTTATGGAATTGTCCATCCTAAGATAAAAGGTTTAGTAAGGGAAAACAATGGAGAGTGTTTTAAGGACAATCTAGATTTCGCTAAAGAACTATTTAAAGAAGGTATAAAAGAAATTGGAATTGAAATAAATAAATTTCGTCTAATTGGCGAGAATACAACTCAAGGTATTAAGTATATGAACAAAATTAAGAAATGGTGGAAAGAAATATTTAATATAGAATTAGAAGTAATACCTTTAGGTTTAAAAGAAAGGATTGAAGAGTTAAGGTTAAAAAAATTTGATATTGCTATGGTACATTGGCGAGCTGATTATAATGATTCAATGAGTTATTTAGAACTTTTTAAACAGAAGGGGAAACTGAATTATTCTCAGTGGGAGAATATGGAATTTAATAATCTATTAGATAAAGCCCAGCAGGAAGAAAACCTTATTCAAAAAGAGAGTATATTATCAGATGCCGAAAAATTGTTAATGCAGGAAATGCCAATAGCTCCTTTATATTATCAAGTTAGACCAACTTTAACTAAAGAAACTGTTTCAAATATTGTCTTTAGCGCTACGGGGACAGATCAAGGGTTTAAATGGGCTAACAATCAAGTAATTGTTACTGCTAATTAAGTTGAAAAAAGGAGGTATAAAAGGCTGTGGAAGTTACTAAAGTCCTAATGATAGCATTTAATAATTCATTTGTTGAATTGTTAGAGAGGTCCGCTAGAAAATATGAATTGTATGTAATAGAAGAAAATGAAATTTACGAAAAGTCGAGTAAGAATTTTCATAAAGAGATCATAAAAGGTGTTTTATTAGGTGAATATCAGCAGAGTGAACAATTCTTACAAGAAGCTATTAGATGGCACTCTGACATCAAGTTTGATGTTGTAGTTCCAGGATTAGAATATGGTGTTAAGGCAGCCACTCTATTTGCTTTAAAATGCGGTCTAACTAATCCGGGTGAAAAAGCAATTGATGCATTTACAGATAAATATAAACTACGATCTTTTTGTAAGGGGTTAAATGTACCACAGCCTAAATATCTTCAAGTAAAAGGTTTAAAGGATATATCCTTATTTTTTGAAGATGGATTTATCCCAATTGTCTTAAAACCTACAAATAGAAGAGGCTCCATAGGGGTACAACTTATTCATAATGAAGTAGATTTGGAAGCCGCCTGGAAAGCTACTACGACTGTCAAAGAAAATAGTCCAATTCAAAGAAGAATAAGGCCAGAATATTTAGTAGAGGAATATGCAGGTGGCTATGAAGTTTCAATAGAGAGTCTAGTATACAAATCCAAACCAATATTTCATAACATTACCTTGAAATCAACTGTTGAAGGTATGCATCCGGTTGAAAAGAGTCACATTGTACCTGCCCCGTTAACTGATAGAGATAGAGAACAATTAATCAATTATAAAGAGAACTTACTATTAGGATTAAATGTTGAAGCAGGTTTCTTTCATTCTGAATGGAAAGTGGATGCTACTGGTCCAAAACTTATAGAATGTGCAGCGAGACTAGCAGGAGACTTTATACCAGAATTAATAACAAAGGCATATGGATTTAATATTGCAGAAGCTTTTATTGATGTAATGATGAATAAAAAACCACAAATAATAACTAAACCGAGATATGTAACGGCAAATCACTATTTTTTTCCGAAACCAGGAAAATTAAGAGAGATAGAAGGTATAGAATTTTTGAAAAAATCACCTTTTATTTGGGGTTATAGAATAAAAACAAATCTAGGAGATACAATTGGGCCAATTACGTGTTCAATGGATAGACCTGGATCTTGTATGATTATAGCAGATACAAGTGAAGATGTTTTAAATTATATGAAAGAAGTAGATAAAACCGTCGTTTTTTTAACAGAGAATAATAAATGATAAAAGGATTATATGAGACTAACAATCAGGTAAAATTATTATTGTTTGGTATACTTTTGGTAAACGCTGGTTACTTTATGATTCTTCCATTTATTGGGTTATATTTGACTAGCAAATTAAGTTTTAGTGTTTTTCAAACGGGAGTGATATTGACTATATTAACTATATGTCAATGGAGCATGGGTTTTTTTAGTGGAATATTTAGTGATAAATATGGACATAAGCTAATGATTCTATTAGGAGTTTTAATTAGAATTATTGGGTTTCTGCTGTTTATTCTTCCTAAATCCTTTATCATTTTTATATTAGCTGCGTTTCTAATAGGAACAGGTGGCGCGATGTATAGTATTTCATCAAAGGCCTTATTAGTTACGATATCTGATACAGAAAAAGCAACAGTATTTGCTTTAAGAAGCACTGCAGTTAATATGGGAGCAGCTATAGGTCCTCTTCTAGGATGGTATCTTTTTAAAACATCATTCTTGCTCACGTTTATTATAACAGCAGGGGCGCACGTTATTTTTTTATTATTGATACTAAAGCATCTTGTAAATATAGAAAAAGCTATAACAGATAAGTCTAAACCAAATATATTTAAGAATTTTTCTTTAGTGGTTAAGGATCGAAACATTTTGTTTTTTTTCTTATTATGTATTATTTTTTGGACTTTATATAATCAACTATACTTCACAATTCCTTTAATTATTAAAGATCAATATAACATAAGTTCTGATTTAGGGATATTTTTTACTATTAATAGTGTAATGATAATATGTTTTCAATATATTATTATTAAAAAAGCTTCGGCAAAGCTAAGTGAGTTAGGAATTATTACTCTTGGTATCATTTTACTTTCTTTATCATTTTGTATACCGATTATAGGGAATCACAATTATGCTATGTATGGTTTTATTATTTTCTTTACTTTCGCTGAGATTCTTATTATTCCCACTATAGATACATATACTGGTTCTTATGCTAAGCCAGCATTACTTTCAAGTTATCTGGGGTTTATTTCAATTAGTGGAGGGATTGGTGGATTATTAGGAAATACATTTGGAGGAACCATTTATACATATTTGAAAAAAAATGAGGATGTTTGGACTATTTGGTTTGTATTCTTAAGTATCGCGGTTATATTACTTTTATTAATAATAAGATATAAAATTTTGGTTGTTAAACAAGAGCATACAAAGGTAAGGACTGGAAGTGACTAATTTGCAAATTAATAAACAAGTGTCAAATGAAGTTATCATTATTACAGGAGGTGCCGGGGGAATTGGTAGATCTACAGCTCATGAATTTTTGAAAAAAAAGGGAACGTTGGTTGTGTTACTGGATAACAACAGGATAGCCTTGCAAAAAATTGAAGATGAATTTCATCAAAAATATCCAAGAAAGCTATTTACAATATCTTTAGATGTAACAAAAGAGGATGAGGTAGTAACTGCAATTAATTTTATATATGAACGTTTTGGAAAAATTGATTCTTTTATAGCTTTAGCTGGAATCTCACCTAAAAAAGATGGGAAAAAATTTCCTTTTGAAGAAATTAAAGAGCCTGAATGGGATATGGTAATGAATGTGAATGTTAAAAGTTCCTTTTTATTTCTAAAACATCTTGCCCCTTATATGAAACTGAAGAAGAAAGGTAGTATTGTTTTAGTTTCTTCTTTAGCAGGAAGAACAAATAGTCCTACTGCGGGCTTACACTACATTACCTCTAAATCAGCAATTCTTGGTATGACCAAAGGACTTGCTCAGGAATTAGCTCCATATGGAATTAGAGTTAACTGTATATCACCAGGCAAAGTAAAAACTAGTATGATAGAAGGAACTGTAGCCAAATTAAACAATTCATATGTTGATTCCATTCCTTTAAAAAGATTTGCAGAACCTCAAGAAATTACCAATGCCATTGTATTTTTAGCTTCTAAAGAGTCTAGTTATATAGTAGGGGCTAACATAGATGTTAATGGCGGTAGAGTAATGTTTTAGTACGGAATGAAATTATCAATTAGTATCAATGATATAACTAATTAACGCTAAAATAATTCTAAAAATTCATATTTATTAAATAGAAAGAAGGCGAAACCATGAAATTATTAAATTTAACTTGGAAAGAATTTAGCGATTTAGATCGTAACAAAGTAGTTATTATACCTGTGGGATCACTTGAACAACACGGATTACATCTTCCATTAGGAAATGATACTATTGTTGCCGATACTTTAGCTACTAAGGTTGCTGAAAAGATTAATGCTCTACAAATGCCAGAGATTAATTATGGATACACATACACCTTTAGTGATTTTTCCGGAACAATTGGTATTAGTCATGAAACTTTAATTAATATGGTTATAGATATTGGTTCAAATATAGTTAAAGAAGGATTTGAAAAAATTGTATTTTTAAATGCACATGATGAAAATCATGAATGCTTGATTATAGCTGCTAAGCAAATTGGTAAGCAATTTAATATAACTCCACTTGTTATAGAATGGTCTCAAATTGCCAAATCAGAGCTTCGACAAATAAAAGAGAGTAAATTTGAGATGCATGGTGGAGAAGCTTTAACTTCACTATTTTTACATTGGAATCCTGATGCAGTACGTAGTAAGGAAATTGTAGATGATTTTCCGGAATTTATTAAAGAAGTAGAAGATAATTTATATCGTCAAGAGAATAAAGCGCATTTAGTTAGAAGGATTGACCCTTCAGAAATTCCGAGTGGAACTTGTGGGGCACCTAGTAAAGCTTCTGCAACAAAAGGAAAACTGATTGAAGAGGCTGTTGTGGGTAATATCTGTAACTTGATTAGGAATTTAGGATGGTGAATTAATGATGAAAAACAATAAAATTTTGCTAGATACTTTAAATACGTATGAAGCCCCCACAACTACAACAAGTATTTTAGAAGATAATCCGATTGTATGGAAGGAAGCTAAGGGGGCCGTTGTTACAGATGTAGAGGGAGGAACATATATAGACTTATCCTCTGGTTCAGGAGTTGCTAACATTGGGCATAGCCATCCACGTGTGGTTCAAGCTATTACTGAAAACGTTAGTAAATTGATGCATACAGGTTGGACGTATCCTAGTGAGTCAAGAATTCAACTGTTAGAAAAAATTAAGGATAAATTACCATCAAATTTACAAAAATTTATTTTCTCAGTTACTGGTAGTGAAGGTGTAGAAACCGCTTTGAAGCTTGCTAGATTCCACACAAAAAAATCTCAATTCATTGCATTTCATGGGGCATTTCATGGTAAAACAGCGGGTTCTTTAGGGGTAACAAGTCGTGGGAGTTTTAAACAAGATGTTATACCATCAGTATCGGTAGTTTCATATTTTCATTATCCAAACTGTTATCGTTGTCCATTTCAAATGTCTCATAAAAATTGTAACATGTTTTGCTTGGAGCACATGGAATATACTTTATCTCTTCCTTCAGGTGGTTTAGAAAATATTGCTGGAATAATTGTTGAACCTATTCAGGGAGCAGAGGGAATGGTCGTTCCTCCAAAGGGATTCTACAAACGACTAAGAGAATTAGCTGATCGTTTAGGTATTTTATTAATATTTGACGAAATATTCACAGGTATGGGGCGAACTGGTGAATTTTTTGCTTTTGAACATGAGGATATAATACCAGATATTTTAATCTTAGGGAAAGCTCTAGGAGGCGGGATACCAATCACAATGGTTGCAGCTCGCCCTGAAATAATGGAGAATTTCCCTGCATTTAAACAAACTAGTACATTTTCAGCGAGCCCTCTTGCAGCATCAGCTGCTATAGCAACGTTAGATGTTATAGATGAAGAGAAGCTCTTAAGTAAATCGAAACACATGGGGGAGTATTTACTTAATAAATTACGTCAATTACAAAAAGAAACACACCTAATTGGGGATGTAAGAGGGCTGGGAATGATGATAGGAATTGAATTAGTTCTTGATAAAACAAAAAAACCAGCCAAAAATGAAGCAAAGAAATTTACAAAGAGAGCACGTGATTATGGTCTTATCCTTTTGAGTGGAGGTAGCTTAGGAAATGTATTAAAAGTTACACCACCTTTAATACTTACTCAAGAACAAGCGGATTATATAATAGACTCATTTCGAAAAATATTAACAGAGATAGAGGAAGGATTAAAAACTTATGAAAACAATTTTGTGGGTTGAAGGTAAATTTGGGGAACAAACTTCAAAGATGGCTTCTGGTATCTTAAGATATGGATCGCGTTATGAAATTGTAGCAGTTATTGATAGTACAAAGGCTGGCTCGGATTCGGGATTGGTACTAAATGGTATCCTGAATAATATACCAATAGTAGGAAACATTCAAGAAGCATTAGCATATGATCCTGAATGTTTTCTTATAGGTCTTGCGCCTGATAATTGTGTAGATTACATATCTAAAGATGTCAGAGATGTTATAAAAGAAGCTATGTACGCAAAATTAAATATTATATCTGGAATGTTTGCTTCTATTTCAGATGATTCGGAGCTTCGCGAATTATCGCAAAAAATGAAAATTAAAATACAAGATGTTCGCAAGTTAGAATCACTCTCTCGAACCTTTACAGGAGAAATAATGACAAAAAAAACAAAAGTTCTTTTAACAGTTGGGACAGATTGGTCAGTTGGTAAAATGACTACAGCTTTAGAGCTACTAAAATGTTTACGTAAAAAAGGCTATAAAGTTGCATTTGTCGCAACCGGTCAGACTGGAATTTTATGTGGTGCTGAAGTTGGAATACCAGTTGATAATTTAAGAACATCGTATATGACAGGAGCAATAGAAGGTGCGATTTTAGAGCTTGATAACAAGGGGTATGATTTAATTATCGTAGAAGGACAAGGGTGTATCACCCATCCGAATGGGGTAGGTTGCCCTATAAGCTTATTAAATGGTTCTAACCCAGACTATATTGTAATGTGCCATGATTTGAATAGAAAAAACAGGAAATTCTTTTTTAATTTTGAAATTTCATCCATCGAAAAGAATCTTGAAAGTATTAATTTTATGCATTTAGATGATTCAAATCCCAAACTAGTTGGTATATCAATAATGACTGGAAATATGGAAAAGATGTTAGTAGAACAGCAAGTGTTAGATTTGGAAGTTAAATATAGGGTTCCAGTAGTTGATAGTCGTAAAATTGGTGTAACAAAAATAGTTGAGAATTTAGAAAAGTATCTGAATGTCACTAGTAAACAAAGTAAATTAGTTTTAAAGAATAACATTTAAAAAACAAGAGAGTGAATTTAATTTATTTTCAATTAATTGAATAATATATTTAGAGGGGAATGTATCATTGAATGTCGTTTCTTACTTTACAAACTGATATTATAAATGAAGAATTATGTACTTCTTGTGGTTTATGTGTCTCCGCCTGTCCAAAGGATTTAATTAGATTAGATAACAATTCAGTTCCCTTGCCCTATTTTACTGATTCTTTAAATGTTGCTAATGACATTTGTCAAGAGTGTAATATATGTTCTAAAGTTTGTCCTGGATATGACACAGGATCTATTAAGTCCGATCAAAGGCTCTTCGGACGAGAGCGCTCCGAAGAGGAACGTTGGATAGGCATTTACAAAAATTCTTATCAATTATCAACTAAAGATGAATCAGTTCTTCAAAAAGTAGCTGCAGGAGGGGCTGGTACAACTTTGGGAATTGTAGCATTGAAAGAAAATTTAGTTGATGCAATGCTAGTAGTTGGACGAGATGAAGAACGGCCATGGGTTCCAAAGGCTTTTTTAACTAACTCTATTGAAAAAGTAATAGAATGCGCTCAATCAAGTTACTGTATTACTCCTAACTTACACCTCTTAAAGGATACAGAATTTAAACGTATAGGTATAGTTGGTGTGCCTTGTCAAATCCAAGGAATTCAAAAATTATTAAATGAAAAGAATGATCCTTTATTAAAAAATTTAGCTAGTAAAATTGTTTTTACAATTGAACTTGGTTGTGCATCTAGTACATCCCTTGCTGGTACTGAGCATTTAATTACAGAGTTACTAGGAATCGACTTAAATGATGTTGAAACTATGAAGTATCGAGAAGGGACATATCCTGGAGAATTTATGGTAAGGACATACGATAAAACAGAACATTTTCTCCCTTTTTATAGGTTAGTTGAAGAATTCAAAAAATTTAAGACGTTTCGATGCTTGACTTGCCCTGATTGGTGGTCTGGGATTGCAGATATATCAATTTCTGATGGAGATCCTAATATATTTGACACGAGTTTTAATGGAGAAAAACCAAAACCATCTTCCACTACAATAGTTCGAACTGAATTTGGTTCTCAGTTGATTAACTTAGCAAAAGAAAAAGGATACATAGATCTTTGGGAATATAAATTTACGAATAACCTTGGTTTAGAACGTAAACGACAACGCTATCGTTATTATCAAACTAAAACTGATAAAAAGATCCCAGTATCTTCTGGTATGGATGAAAATTTCGAAGTGATTTTATCAGATGATGAGGTGATTAAACGTGGAATTAAAGATACAGCAAAAAACTAGTGAATTAACTCTACCTAAAAAGTTTGATGTGAAAATTAGGACTAAAATACCTAACAAAAGTATTGTATTTGATACCATTTCAGGAGATAAATCTATTTCTCAAAGAGCACTTATTTTAAATGCATTAGGATATGGGAAAGCTAGAATAAGTAATATTTTAAAATCGGACGATATTTATAGTTGTATTAGTGCATTAAAAAAATTAGGTGTTTCAATTCAATGGGAAAATAACGATGTATTAGTTCAGGGAGTAGGACTAACAGGCTTACGTCCAGCCAAACATGAGTTGAATATGGGGAATTCAGCCACTGCAACTCGATTAATTATGTCCTTGGTGGCTGGAAGTCCTTTCAGAACAAAATTTACAGGGAATGAATTATTATCTAAGCGTCCTATGGGATGGGTTGTTAATAATTTTAGAGAAATGGGTGCACGTATAACATTCTTAGGTGAAGAAGGGTGTCTACCACTAGTTGTAGAAGGAAAGTATCCTCTGCTACCTATAAATGTAAAAGGAACTGTTGCAAGTGCTCAAGAAAAATCTTCATTATTAGTAGCTGGATTATTTGCAAATGGAACTACTACCTATGAACAAATTTGTCAAAGTCGAGACCATACTGAGAGACTTCTACAAGCATTAGGAATACCGATTCATTCAAATGGTAATATTACAAAGATAGATGGGACAAACACATTTACTTCTAGAGATATAGTTGTTCCAGGTGACATCTCTTCTGCTTCTTTCTTAATTACAGCGGGTATATTACAAAGGAATATGGGGTTAAAAAAAATTCGATTAAACCAAGTAGGAATTAATAAAACAAGGATTGGTTTTTTAGATGCAATACAAAAAATGGGGGTTACTATAGATTATAAAGATAAAAGTTTAAGTTTAAATGAACCGGTTGCTAATGTCATATATAAAACTGAGCATGAGTTAATAGGAACGGAAGTTAAGGGAACTGAATTTGTGCAAAGTTTAATTGATGAGATCCCTTTACTAGCTGCTGTTGCTACGCAAGCGAAAGGTGAAACAGTTATTAGAGATTGTAGAGAGCTAAAAGATAAAGATACGAATCGTATTGAAACGACAGCAAATATTATACGTGCATTTGGTGGAGAAGTATCAACAAGTGATACAGTTATAATTATACATGGCGAGAGTAATCTACATTCGGCTAAAATTAACAGTTTTGGTGATCATAGAATAGCAATGATGGCATTGGTTTTAGGAAGTAGTTTACAGGAATATTCTTATATAGAAAATTGCGAGTGTATATCTGTTTCATATCCAATGTTTCTAAAGGATATTTCAAACTTTGCTGAAATTGAGATTATTTCACGCGAAGACCGTTGATAATATCCATGAGTTTTTTAATTATAAAAATAAGTTTTGTTATTTTGGAGTGAATTTTATGGAAATTAGAAATGTATTAGAGTCCGACTATAGCTCAATCATTAATGTATTAGACAATTGGTGGGGCGGCAGGAAAATGTCTAATATGTTACCAAAGCTTTTCTTTACACATTTTCAAGATACCAGTTTCATAGTTGAACATAAGGGAGAGATCATAGGCTTCTTAATTGGTTTTGTGTCACAAACTTTTCCGGAGGAAGCATATATACACTTTGTAGGAGTTTCTCCTAAATTCAGAAAGCAAGGCATTGGTAAGAACTTGTATGAAAAGTTTTTTGAAGTTGTAAAAATGATGTCTTGTAATAAAGTGCGTTGTGTAACCTCCCCAATAAACAAAAAATCTATTGCATATCATACTAAAATGAAATTTGAAATCCAACAAGGTGATAAAGAAATAGATGGGGTATCTGTATATAGTAATTACGATGGAACTGATGGAGATAGGGTTTTATTCCTAAAACAAATATAACGTACGGTTCGGTTGCAAAGTTTCTTAAACCTAGTTACAATCTAGAAAAAAGAAGCGAGGAGAATCACAAATGCGATATTTTAAAGGAAAACAGTTCTAGAAAGATATTATTTTGGTAGCCGTCGGCTACTACTGTCGTTTTTCTCTAAGTTATCGTGGCGTTTCGATTCACCCAACAACCATCATGCGTTGGGTTCATGAATATGGAAATCTCATTTGTCAGATTTGGAAAAAGAAAAATAAATCTAAATGCTCATCTTGGCACCTGGATGAAACTTATATCAAAGTGAAAGGCGAATGGCGTTATCTCTATCGAGCAATCGATAAAGATGGACACACATTGGATATTCAACTTCGCAAAAAACGAGATTATCAAGCGGCATATGCCTTTATGAAAAGACCAGTGAAAACATTTGGAGAACCAGCAGTTCTCACAATAGACAAGGCTCCAGCCTTACTTTGTGCGTTTTAAAAATTAAGAAATAACGGTTTCTATACACATACAACTCATTGTACAATTAAGTACTTGAATAATCTCATCGAACAGGATCATAGACATATTAAGCGACGTTTTTCCAAATCCGCAGGATTTCAAAGTCTTCGCCATGCTTCACATACCTTGAAAGGAATCGAAACGGTTCATGCTATATATAAGCAAAACCGCAGTTCACGACCAAACTGCGGTTTTTCAACGTACACTGAATTGCAAAAGTTACTTACAATTGCATGAGATCTAATCGCACCCACCCTGAATTTTTATCTGTTAAGAAACTTTGCAACAGAACCTATGTGAACAATACAAGAAGGACTGTGATTTCATCATTTCAGGAATGATACTCGAAAAAAGAATTACAGCTAGTCAAATTAAGAAATTATTAGAAAAGAATATGACTGATACAATACAAGGATTTAAATCGAAAAAAACGGGGGAATTATTCGGTGCAAAATTAACATATGACTCTACACAGAAGAGAGTCACGTTTATATATGAGAAGAAGAAATAATATCGCAAAATCTTAAATTTCATATATAAAATTAATCAGAAATATGATATGATGAAAGTAACAAAATACTTCTAAAACTATCTTGCAAAAGGACACACCTACGCATACATATGCCATAGGTGTGTCCTTTTTTATTTGTTTTGAGATTTCAAGGCTCAAAAGGGGGATATATATTGTGTACCACTAGTATAGCATCTACTAATGTATCTTTTGAAAAATTGAAAAGTCAGGAAGAGAATGAAAAAAGCATGGTGTTAATATGCCCGAATTGTAAGAAACGCTCATTTAGAGCACTTTATAATAATTATCCAAAATGGATACAGTTTTGCCTATGTTGTAATTATCGAGAAGTAAATACAATAGAAAGTCCGTTTGTATATTAGATGCAGCTATTTACGTATTTTGATTAGGAGGAAGAAATTTCGAAATGAAAATATGGATTAAGGCTATTTGTATAACATCATTCGCATTTCAAATGTCAGCATGTAGCAGTTCCACGCAAACAAAAAATGATTCGAGACCTGCCCAAGCAGTACAAAACGGAATACAACAGCACGTAGAAGGAAATGGGTATTGTTGATATTCCAGAAGCTTATAAGGGGAAAGTAAAAGGCTTAGAGACCGTTAAAGGGAAGGTATTACATATAAAAGACGGAGATACGATAGACGTGAACGTAAAGGGGCAGAAACAGACGGTAAGGTTACTGTTATTGGATACCCCTGAGTCTGTATCTCAAAAAATCCCACCGCAAAAGATGGGAAAAGAAGCATCTTCATTCCTAAAGAAACAGTTAAAAGGAAAAAATGTAACAATAGTCTATGATCGTGGACCCAAAGAGGACAAGTATGGGAGGAAATTAGCATATGTATTTTGTGAAGGGATACATATAAACGAGTTAATGATCAAATCAGGATATGGTATTGTAGCTTACATTTCAAAACCTAACACTACTTTGCTACCACAAATGCTAGAAAGCGAAAAAGAAGCAAAAGCATCAAAGACTGGCGTTTGGAACATAAAAGGGTATGTGGATGAAGAGAAACATCATTATAACCGTAATGATGCGGCTTAGTATCCTAATCCATTGCAATACAAATATTTGTGCAAAATGGAGGTTTTTTGAATGAATGAAAACAAAAGAAATATGCTCTTATCCTTTATCATTTCAATTTTATTTATTTTCGCGAGCCTATTACCATTTAGTAATAATGAATATGTGTATGTTATCTCCAAAATTGGTGCTGCAGCAGGTGTAATAAATATTGTGATGATGAGCGTTTTCTTGTATTTTTAAAGCAAAAAAACGGGACATTTATTAAATTAGTAAATTAAAACTTAATAGTTTTCCTTACTCATATCTTTTTAAGCTTGGTAAGGAAAACCGAAAAGGAGTGTGAAAGGTGAGTCAAGTCCCTGGGTTTTTGAAGTTTGTTTTAGCGAAAGAAAGACGGTATGTATATTTAGTTGTAGCAGAAAAGAAAAACAAAAAAGTACATACACACATGGTATATAGATTTTGTCCGCTAGAAAAAGCATTAGAAACCATGTACGAAATGCGTGGTGATTTTGAAAATCTTTTCCCTCTAGAATTAAAAGAGAGGGGATACGACTGGGAAGATATCAATGATTGGATACTTTCTATTGAAACAGGGTACTCGAAACACGGAAATAAACTAGTCATATATTAGCAAATGTTTTGTATTTTAAAAAATAGGTGAGGCGAAAATAAGATGTTGATCATTCAAAAGTATCACATTGTAATTGCTTGGACGATAGCTACTAGTGCAATGTTAATTAGTTTGTTTTTTAGTGAATGGATGAAGCTGCCGCCATGTGATTTGTGCTGGTATCAAAGAATGGCCATGTATCCATTAGTATTAATATTGGGGATAGGAATGTATAGAAAAGATCCTAATGTAAGTGTATATGCATTTCCATTTGCATGTATTGGATTAATAATAGCTGTCTATCAAATTACGATTCAGGCTTTTCCAACAAGTGAACTGAAGATATGTTCAGTAGGTGTTTCTTGTACAGAAGATCATTTAAATTTGTTTGGTTTCATCTCGATTCCTATGCTATCTTTTGTTGGGTTTTTGACCATCATAATACTGCTATATATTAAATCTAATAGAGAGACAAAAGAACAAACAACATAGTGTCTATGAATAATGTACTCAAGTAAACACAAAATATTTATGAATAGATAATTAAAATAAAAAGAAATTATAAAAGGAGAAATTAAAATGACAACAATGCAAGTAAGTAATGACATGTACAAAATCCCAGAGGCGGATGTAGAATTATTAAAGATTATGGCCCATCCAGTTAGATTACAGATCGTGAAAGAACTAGAACGTCGCAAAGTTTGTAATGTAACAGAGTTAACAGATCTATTAAAAGTACCGCAATCAACCGTATCTCAGCATTTATCTAAGATGCGCGGCAAGATTCTTCGTTCGGAAAGAAGAGGGTTAGAGATGTACTATTACATTGCAAATTCCAAAGTATGCCAGATTGTTAGTATACTAGGTTTATAAATAGCTCAAACTAAATAGCAAATTATGATGTTCACAAATAATAAAGATGTTTAAAAAATAATGAAGATATTTAAAAGATAATATAGTTGTTTAAAAATTGAGATGGTATGATGGATAATCATACCATTTTTTCATTTCATGTATAATGAGATAAGGGAATATTTCATTATTCAACTAACTAAAATAAGGGCAGTATATTAGTAAAAGGGGAAGAAGTATGGATAAGTTATTGCAAGAAATCATAAATTGGGTTAGTAGGACTAATGAACAGGTTGTTATTGGTGTTTCTGGACATGGCGCTGCTGGAAAAACAACTTTTGCTAATATGCTTGTAGACCTACTAAATCAAAATGAAGTGAATTATATTAATACAGATCCATACATTGTTAGTTCGGACATACGAAAGCATGCGATTATTCACTATACATATCAAAACGAAAATCATCATTATAAAATGACGGCTTGTCATCCATCAGCGCATCATTTGTCTGCTTTAGAAAGAGATGTTCAGATGGTAAGAGCTGGCTTAGATTTTTATACGATAGATACGCATTATATGAAAAGCGAGTTGATTTCTTCTAAAAACAAAGTGACGATTGTAGAAGGAATGTGTGTCGCATTTATTAATCCCGATTTATTTGATTTAAAAATTTACTTCTATACAGATGATGAAACGGAATTAATGAGAAGGTCTAGCCGCGATATTGCTGAAAGGGGAGCCGATATCAATTATTTAAGGCAGTTTCATGAAGAACGTCGGATTCAGTATAAAGTGTTTATGCATCCATACAGTCAACGTTTTGATATTATTATCAAAAATTCCGATGAAGCAATATATCTAGAAAAAAATACATTTGAGTTTTATGGAGTTTAAATGCAAATGCCCTATTTGTTATGTTAATTATGAGGGTTCATTTTCATTATTTGGCTCTCAAATGAAGCAACATTATTATTCACTCAAAAAACCATTCTCTATAAAACAACTAGTTTTTAAACGATTTTAATAGCCCTCTGCCATTTACATAGACAGAGGACTATTGTATTTTTGGCGACAATATTAAATAACTTTTTTATTACTTTACATATGAGATTAAAAATAAAATAAGGGCAGCCATTTCAGGCTGCCCTTATTTTATTTGTGATTTTGCATATATTTTTGCACATTTAGTATAGCAAACATTATTCTTTCCTATCAAACTTAAATCTTATTTTTTTCTCAATATGTTTTGTTTACTTTTATATTATAATAAACTTAGTTCTTTTTATTTATGCATATTTCCTGGGGTGAATCCTTTTACTGAGGATTCCTTTTTTATTTTTAACTACTTCATGAATAAACATAATTCAAATTAAATTTTAAACTGGTATATATTTATAAGGTATTGTAACTAAAGCTGAGGATAAAGAGATGAATAATACAGTATTATAAAATTGCATTTGACACATGTTGCATAAATAATATGTTGCTGTAATCATTTTTAATTTGAAATATAAGAAGAACTTGTAGAATTCACTACAAGTTCTTCTTATATTATCTAATAAATAAAACCACGCTAGTCATTTAATAATTTAATTGTTACTTTTATTATATTATTTTTAGACTTGTATTAGTTATATACGTAAAAGTTACCGTATACTTTTTCTTCTGAGTTATTTTTAATTTTTATTGTATATGTTCCTTCTTTGACATTAGTAAATTTAATTGTCTTAGATCTACTATCATAAGTTCCATCTATATTTTCAGATACTTTTTTTTCAGTATCAACATTTACTAGTGTATACTTTATATTTACATCTTTTGTTTTAGGTGAATGTTGCACAGCTACTATTTCTACTGTTCCACTTAAGGCCATTTCTTTAGGGAATTCCAAAGTAAGTCCTGCTCTTAATCCATCTTCTTCATAATCAAAATGTGTATAACCTGCTGCGGATGCGGGTGTGAAACCAAAAATAGAGAAACATAACAATAAACTCATAATGCTTACTAAAACTTTTTTCATAGTATAAATCCTCCTAAATAATGTATTTTAATTACCATATAAATGTTAACATAAATAGAAACAAATTGGTTTGAAATATGTTAATAATCAATATATTCGATATTGATAAATAATTATCTGAAATTCTAGTCATTATAATGTTCATAGGCGGTGATTTTAATGATTACGGATACTAAAACTTATACGAATAAAGCTGGATCAACTTTAATAATAAATCCCGTAGAAATAGGAGATAAAAAAGAAAAGAAATTCATTGTATCAATTCCGAAAGAATCATATGAAAACGGAAGGATAGCAATAGAGTGGGGTGAATTTATCGGTGAAGGATATGAACATTTGATTGATAACATCACAGGTGTTTATATGGAGTAGGGTATCCTAAGGATTGAAGGATACGTTAAAGGATATATGGGATAAACCACACAAAAACCATTTCTGTTTGAAGTGAAACCGAATAATGGTACTTGAAAAAAACACCTCCACTGAATTCGCATACTAAGTATGCAAATATACAAAGAAATCCTCCCTGCAAATAATAGATTATTAATTGTAGGGGGGATTTCTGCAGTTATTACATTCCTTCACCATGGGTAGTATATTGTATAATTTCCTGCTTTTGTACTGCAAGCATTGCCTCGCCGTGAGTGTTACTTAAAGTGAATGGTGCTACTAGCATTAAACCAGAGAACAAAAGTCCTGCCGTACTAATTAGTATTTTTTTCATCATTTTAAAGCACTCCTTTTCTCCATTTCAATTTTAGCCTTGTACCCCACACGGAAGTATTCGCTTACTTTTGAGTGGTTACCTTCATCATAATACTTGTTTGCTAATTCATCAGCATATATTTCGACAAAGTGCCATAAATTTTCTTCTTGGAGATAATGGATTCCTTCAACAATAATCTTTTCGTATTCATCTATAGTTGTATGCTGTAATCTTGCATTTAGAATTGATAAATGATGATAATATTCTTTATTATTTTGTGCATTACTAATTTGCAATCCTTTATCTATATAATTAGCAGCTTCATTTACATTGCCTAGTTTCTCATGTTCTTTAGCTAACAAATACATTGTTTTGCAGCTACCTTCTAGTGCCTTGGAGAGATAATTGATTGCTAGTTGAGGCATATTTTGATCTGAATATAGCAGCCCTATATTATGACGAATCATATGAGTAAGTTGTGTTTGATCTTGTTTGGTTGCAATATCCAAAGCGGAAAGAAAATACTCTTCAGCTAACTCGTATTGCTTTAGGGAAGTACTTGCAAGTCCCAAAATATTATTACAGGAAGCTACATTTATTTCATACCCAACTTCATTAGAATAGATTTCTTTCGCTTTATTACTGTATGTTATTGTATTTAGTGGTTGGAACTGATAATAGTTGAAAAGGGCATACTGATAATTAAATTCCGCTTGCTCTAATTCATCCGGAATAAGAGATAGAAGTGTTTCAGCTTTTTGATAGAAGTGTTTGGCATCACTATATTGTCCAATCTTCATTGCATGTATAGCATTGAACAGATAGTAGTAGTAATTGAGCATGTCTGTGGTAGACTCTTCAATATGTTCCCCAGGTTTTACTAAACCTGATGTATTATTTATCAAAAGATTATACCTAAACTCTAGTAATGAATAGTAAATAAGAAGCGTTTGATCTTGTTCCATTTCGTCGATAAGTTTTTCAACATCTGATCTTAGATTTTTTGCTTTCAATAACTTTTGAGAGCGCATAGCTTTGTACCAATCGTTCATTAATTTAGTAATCTTTTCGTTTCCTTTTGCTACAATCACATAGCTTCCCCCTTTGTATATTTATATCTATATGTATTTATCATAGCAGTTAAATCCATATTATTACAGCTAAGAGTCGTTTGAAAGTATATTTCTAAATAATTATCTTAATATTCAGAATAGATTTCTAGCCAATTTGGATTCCCTTTCATATTAGGTTAAAATAAATGATGAGTATAAATCTAACATTGCGACGGGGGGAAGACAGTGAAAAATCATGCAAAAGGTCCTAAAGGGCAGTTGTTGCAAACGAACAAGAAATGGTCGCACCTAAAGCAAAAACAGCGTGAAAACATATCAAATTGGCTGAGAGAGGCTTATATAGAGAAGATTAAGGTTCATAACCGTAGATTGAAACCTAAGGAACATGAGGATGTTTTAAGCCAGGTATTGTTTAAAATTCGCGAGCATGAAATTTGGATTCCGGAATACGAAGTAGAGAAGTATTACAAGGGGAAAATAAATAAGTGGTATAACAAACAAATTTTATTAAATCTAAAAAATGATAACGGAGGAACAATATGAAAAATACTATCGGAAATGTAAGTAATTCATTTATTATTCGTCTAATTCTAGATGATTTAGACAAGTATGTTACAGAAGGAGAAAGGCAATTTGATTTTTGTTCAGAATCAGATAATTCCTCCGTGATGGAGCTGATTAGATCTGTTATATTTTTTGAATATAAGTTTTTAGCAGCTATTTGTACAGCTGCTTTTTTATTTTTGTATCATTGTTTAATATTTGTTCTTCTACTTCATAATTAAGAAATAGTTAAACACCATTTTAAAATTTTTCCCATAATAAAATTATAGACAAAAAAGAAATTTGGTATTTTCACAAGAGTACAATAATAAAAACCGTTAATTCAACGAAGATATATGGCAACCAGAAATCAGTTGATAACCTGAATTTAAATGTACATCAGGGACAGATTTATGGGTTTATTGGTCGAAATGGTGCGGGTAAAACAACTACTATCCGAATGTTATTAGGATTAATAAAACCTACTAGTGGAAAAATTGAAATATTCGGTGAAGATTTAGCGAAAAATCAGAAAGAGATTTTAAGAAGAATATTACTACTTAGCATAAGTTTTGGTTCCATTGCTACACAAACCCCAATGCAGTGATTGAGCCGCATTTTCATTCTTTATAAGCTGTAATGAATTCTTCTGTTATTTCAACAGGAAGACGTCCTAGACGTTTACTTAATCATTTATTCTTATGGCTTAATTTTACATGTATTTTAACTGACTAGCTATGTAACAAATACATATTGTGAGATATTTCACAATATGTACATTTTTTGTTATGATAACGTTTTCTTTTTGGGGTATCATTAACTTATAAGAAAGAAGAAAAAATCAAAAGGAGTGAAAGATATGGAACTAAAAAAGGAAATTTAAATTTCTTCACTTACATATCAATTTATAGAGCATTTAATAGCAATCAATATATAGTTTATTAACAGTTTTCCTGAATTTTCCCTGACAGTAATTGTATTTTGGTATTTCATCTTAGAAATAATTTGATACATATTTCATATCGTTTATTTAGATGTTGAGAAAATTTTCACATGAATTAACAGTGTGTTTACAGTTATTTAATAAGTATATGTTAAATTTTATATTGAGATTAACAGTTTTAATGGAGAGGGGGTGAGTAGGAAAAATCATACTTTCTATATTTTTACAGACAACTTTAATAGGAGGTAGGTAGGATTAATAATCAATATGAATATTTATCTGTAATTGTTTACTTTTGTGATAAGTTACAATACTTCATCCGAATTCTAAGATGTGCGAATAAAACAGACTAATTCCAGAATGATACAAATGAAAATGAATAGGTTTTGAATTAAAGTAATAGTTCTTTAGAAAAGCTTCAATTGAATTTAATTAAATTCATAGTAATTAATTCAAATCTACTAAATATGTATTAGATCTTCTTAGACTTATAATTGTGAACGATTCCTTAGTTTTTTATGTATGATTATATATTACTTTTCAGTTTTTCCTTTAGAAAATAGTTTCATAAATAAGAAGAATGGAGGAAAGGTTGTTTATGGTATCCAAAAAAATACAATTGGTTACTAAAACTTTATTATTTAGTACAGTTTTATCTTTACTTTTATTCAATAATGAAGAGATAAAAGCTGAACAATTAAATATAAATTTTCAAGGTAAATATACTAACTTTCAAAATCTAAAAATCACTGACAAAGCAGAAGATTTTAAAGAGGACAAAGAAAAAGCGAAAGAATGGGGAAAAGAAAAAGAAAAAGAGTGGAAACTAACTGCTACTGAAAAAGGGAAAATGAATGACTTTTTAAGTGATAAAAACAAGATAAAAACAAATTATAAAGAAATTACTTTTTCTATGGCGGGTTCATTTGAAGATGAAATGAAAGATTTAAAAGAAATTGATAAGATATTTGATAAAGCAAATCTTTCAAGTTCTATTATCACTTATAAAAATGTGCAACCAGCAGCGATTGGATATAATAAGTCTTTAACAGAAGGTAGTGCTATTACTGATACTGCATTGGGACAGTTTAAAGAACAATTTTTAAATAAGGAGATTAAGTTTGATAGTTATCTAGATACGCATTTAACTGCTCAACAAATTTCCAGTAAAGAAAGAGTTATTTTGAAGGTTATAGTGCCGAGTGGGAAAGGTTCTACTACGCCAACAAAAGCAGGTGTCATTTTAAATAATAATGAATACAAAATGCTCATTGATAATGGGTATGTACTCCATGTAGATAAGGTATCAAGAGTGACACAAAAAGGGTTTCAGTGCATGCAAGTTGAAGGGACTTTAAAAAAGAGTCTTGACTTAAAAAATGATATAAATGCTGAAGCGCATAGTTGGGGTATGAAAAATTATGAAGACTGGGCTGAAAATTTAACCGATTCCCAAAGAGAAGCTTTAGACGGGTATGCTAGGCAAGATTATAAAGAAATCAATAATTATTTGCGAAATCAAGGTGGCAGTGGAAATGAAAAACTGGATGCACAAATAAAAAATATTTCTGAAGCTTTAGGGAAGAAACCAATACCAGAAAATATTACTGTGTATAGATGGTGTGGTATGCCGGAATTTGGTTATCAAATTATTGACCCTTTACCTTCTTTAAAAGATTTTGAAGAAAAATTTTTAAATACAATCAAAGAAGACAAAGGATATATGAGTACGAGCTTATCAAGTGAACGTCTTGCAGTTTTTGGATCAAGAAAAATTATATTACGATTACAAGTTCCGAAAGGAAGTACTGGTGCATATTTAAGTGCTATTGGTGGGTTTGCAAGTGAAAAAGAGATCCTACTTGATAAAGATAGTAAGTATCATATTGATAAAGTAACAGAAGTAGTCATTAAAGGTGTAAAGCGATATGTAGTTGATGCAACGTTATTACCAAATTAAGGAGATGAAAAGTATGAAGAAAAAACTAGCGAGTGTTGTAACTTGTACATGATTAGCCCCTATGTTTTTGAATGGGAATGTAAATACTGTTTACGCGGACAGTAAAAAAAATCATTTTCATCATAATATTGTCAGGTAAATATTAATACTTAAATTTCGTTTAAATTGAGGAGTACTTTATTGGATTCTAAAATCAATTAGTATTAGATTGGAAAATTCATGATTTAATTTTAACGTTTTGGAGAAGAATATAAAGTTGATGAGTATGTGGTGGTACTCCTATTAGATTTTAAAATCAAATTAGTATTAGAGTAAAGGCTTTATAATGTCATTTTATCGTTTTTGGGTAACCTGATTGTGCTAGGTTGATGGATATAACGTGTTTCCCTATAAGAGGTTGTTCAATTGTGAAATACTTCACAAAAATGAAACATTTTCTTGTAGAAAAATGGATTTTTTTTACTATAATTTAACTTGTAAAGATGCTTGGAAATAAAATCCCCAAAATATACGGTATATGACTTTGGAGATAATAATCTCCCTCATCAGATCTATTGGAAGGAGAAGATTTTTATGTTAAGAAAAAAAGTTGCATGTTTAAGTTTAGCGGCTACAGTTTGTATCAGTGGAACAACTAACGTAGTTTCTGCAATGGAACTGGGAACAGCTCAAAAGCAGTCATCATCAATAAAATTCAATAGAATTGTAGAAAACCCGAAAGATTTCAAGGAGAAAGAAAAAGAAGCTAAAGAATACGGTAAAAAGCTTCCTAATCATCGAGAAAAAATAGTAACAACAAAAAAAGAGAAAGAAGCTTTTAATAATTATGAACTAAATGGAACCAGAATTAATCAAGCCCTAAGAGAAGGAAAAGTAGATGGTTATCCTATCGAATATGTAGAAATAGCAAAAGAATATGCAGCAGAGATGGATAAAGTATTTAAAAAACGTGAAGCTGCTACTCCAGATGCAATAAAAGTATACAGATATACAGATGAAAAACAATTTGGATTTGAAAGAGATACATTTTTTCCAAATGGAAGCGTCAATAAAGAAGCAATCGAAAGTTTAAAAAAACAAATCGAAGGAAAAAATGTAAAAGACAAAGGATTTACCAGCACATCATTAGCAATTCTCGATAAATACTTAGGAGAACAGAAAAAAACTATTCGTATGGATATTGTGATACCAAGAGGATCACAGACAGTTTATATGGATAATGACTATGCAGAATTGGTATTGCCAAGGGAATCAACTATTAAAATTACGAAAGTTTCAGGGATTGTGGAAAAAGGAAAATTAATTGTAAAGGTTGATGCAGAGTTACAACCATCTAAGTAATTAAAAAAAAGAGAGAGGGAATAGAAAGCAAAGGATATACCAAATATGTTTCCAATCATTTAGAAAAGAATACGTATATGGATTGAAGGCAAAACACATGTATATTGGGATGATATAACTTTTGATGATGTTAGAATAGCAGAACTTAAAAAGAAATTACTCACAGGTGATGAAGTAATACATTGAACAATAAATTCAAAACTATATTGATGGCATCTTATACAAGAATATATTTTTGAATCATCAAACATTATTTTGTGAAATTTATCACAAAATAAGGAGCATAATCTATAAAAATATAATATCTACATTCCTTTTGAGATTATAAGTCGTCAAAGGAATTACTGGAGCGTATTTAATTACTGTTAGCGAGTTTGTTAGTGAAAAAGGAATTCTACTTGAGAAAGATAGTAAATATCGCATTGATAAGATAACGGAAGTAATTGTTAATTAACAAAATAAGGAGATGAAAAGGATGAAGAAAAAGCTAGCAAGTGTTGTAACCTGTACATTACTAGCCCCTATGTTTTTGAATGGACATGTAAATACTGTGTACGCAGACAGTAAGACAAATCAGATTTCTACAACGCAGGAAAACCAACAGAAAGAGATGGATCGAAAAGGATTACTTGGGTATTATTTCAAAGGAAAAGATTTTAGTAATCTTATTATGTTTGCACCAACACGTGATAATACCCTTATTTATGACCAACAAACAGCGAATACATTACTAGATAAAAAACAACAAGAATATCAGTCTATTCGCTGGATTGGTTTGATCCAGAGTAAAGAAACGGGTGATTTCACATTAAACTTATCAGATGATGAACATGCGATTATAGAAATAGATGGAAAAATTATTTCTCATAAAGGTAAAGAAAAGCAAGTTGTTCATTTGGAAAAAGGGAAGTTGGTTCCAATAAAAGTTGAGTATCAATCAGATGAAACATTAAATATGGATAGTCAAACCTTTAAAAATCTTAAGCTATTCAAAGTCGATAGTCAAAATCAATCCCATCAAGTCCAACTAGATGAATTAAGAAACCCTGCGTTTAATAAAAAAGAAACACAAGAATTCATAGTGAAAGCATCAAAAACAAATCTTTTTACTCAAAAAACTAACAGAGACATTGATGAAGTCATGGATACAGATGGAGACTCTATTCCTGACCTTTGGGAAAAAAATGGGTACACAATTCAAGGTAAAATCGCTGTCAAATGGGATGATTCATTAGCAAATAAAGGATATATCAAATATGTTTCTAATCCTTATGAATCCCATACTGTCGGAGACCCATACACTGACTATGAAAAAGCTGCAAAAGATATTCCAAAAGCGAATGCGAAAGAAACCTTCAATCCTCTTGTTGCAGCCTTTCCATCAGTGAACGTTGGATTAGAAAAAGTAGTAATTTCTAAGAATGAGGATTTATCTCATAGTGTGGGATCAAATAGCTCAGAGAATTGGTCATATACGAATACAGAGGGAGTAGATGTAACTGCTGGCTGGGAAGGTTTAGGGCCTAAATTCGGTGTTTCAGTTAACTATCAACATAGTGAGACTGTTGCCAAAGAGTGGGGATCTTCCACAGATGATACTTCCCATATCAATGGAGCTCAATCTGCTTTCCTAAATGCCAATGTACGCTATCACAATGTCGGTACAGGTGCAATTTATAATGTAAAACCTACTACTAGTTTTGTGTTAGACGGAACTACTATTGGAACAATTAAGGCAAAAGAAAATACAACTGCGTTAAGCTTATCTTCTAAAGACAGCTATCCTAAACTTGGACAAAATGGGATTGCGATTAATACAATGGATGATTTTAATTCTCATCCAATTCCATTAAATAAGGAACAACTTGAGACTTATATATCTAATAAAAAACCAATTTTATTGGAGACAAATCAAACTGAAGGGCAATATGCAATTCAAGATGTAAATGGACAAACAGTCATAAGTGGAGAGTGGAATGGGGTACAACAGCAAATAGAATACAAAACTACTTCCATTATTGTGGATACTGGAAAAAGTGTATCGGAGAAAAGGGTTGCCGGTAAAGATTATACCGATCCAGAAGATTTAACTCCAGAAATAACCTTAAAAGAAGCATTAAAATTAGCATATCCAGATGAAATTACTGAAAAAGAGGGTTTATTATTTTACAATGATAGACCTCTTTATGAAGAAGTTATTCAAAGCTTCGTTGATGAGTATACATCTAAACAAATTAAAAAGCAGTTAACTGATACTACGGGTAAATTTAAGAATGTAAAAAATCTATACGATATAAAATTAGAACCAAAGATGAATTTTACTATTAAGATGAATACAATCTACGATGGGGCAGAGAGCGGTAATTTAACTACAAATGAAATTGGAACTTGGAGTGAAGCAAAGGCAGTTAATAATAAAACTGCAGCAAACACAGGGAAATTTTCATACAACACAAATGGAAAAGCTAAAGTTACATTACGAAAAGAGGCTAAAGAAAAATTACAGCCAAACACAAATTATTATTTAAGTTTCTATGCGAGAAACTCAAATACTGGAAATCAAGAATTCCCTGTTACAATTTATGATATTAATGGAAAAGAAATTATAAGCAAGAAAATTAAAACAACAAATAATTATCAGAAATATAATATATTAATATCTAATATGAAAAAAAGTGAAATAGGATCAATAACATTCGATACAAGCGGAAAATTTTCTTTAAATATTGATGACGTAGCATTTACTGCAGTAGGAGCAGAAAAAGTTGGAATATTTGATGCTGAACAAATTAAACAAGGACATCAGTTTGAAAAATGGAATTCAAAAAACGATGGGCTAGGGTATATAAGAGGCATTATGTTTTCCAAAGTTCCTAAAGTAGAAGTTGAATACCAAGTGCAACGAACAGATGACAGTGGAAATTGGGTATGGGATAGTATTGTTGCAGCTCCTAATGTAGACGGAAATGGAAAACGTACTCTTAATTTTACGGGTACACATGGTGTGAGAGTATATGCTGTAGATAAAAATAATGATGATTTGAAAGTTTTACTTAAAGAGTATATGCCATTTTCGCAAGAACATCATGTTGAAAAGTGGAACGTAGTTTCGAAAAAGGTAGGACCTGGGGCGAACCTCACTGAAAAAAGATATATAGATGATATAACTTTTAAAAATGCGAAAAATAGAGAGTTGAGATATAAATTGAAAGTTAATGGTCAGTTCACAACTATTAAACCCGCATATAAAATAGATGCTCAGGGAAAGAGAAAGGTGAATTTTCTAGAATTCAATAAGGGGGAGGGATATCGAGAAATAGCAAATTCAAAAGTAATAGACTTAGAAGTTTATGCTGTGGATGAAAAGGATGATAATATATTTGAAAAAGTTGCACGATATGATCTAAATTCAGCATTGTATCTATTTGAACATGGAGGGGCTGAAGGTTCATACTTAGATTTTGCCTATTCAACGAATATATCCGATTTGAGAAATAAAAAGTTTAATGATGTAATATCTACAATTGTGCTTCCACCTAATTCATCTATTACTATTTACGAACATGTAAATTATAAAGGGCTTTCTAAGACTATTCCCAATCCAGATAAACAAAACTACAAAATAATCGAGTTCTTAAAACAAGATACGTGGTGGAATGATAAAATATCTTCTTTTAAATTTACAAAAAAGTAAGTAAAACCTAAATCAAAGATATTGATTTAATAAGAATAAAAATTTAGACCTTTAGACTTTCTACGGTTCCTATAAAAAGGCTGAACAATTATACACTACATCCAGGATATCAAAGACTGTATTCTTCTTGTAACGATGAGACTTTCGTCCATTTTTATACAAGAAGTTTAATAGAAACATCTTTGAAAGTTATATCGCTTTTGTGAATTGCAATTTATAAGGGAAGAATCCATTTTGATTTCGGGTTCTTCTTTTTATATTTAACCCAGATATACCTAAAATCAAGTCATAGGGGTAAGTTACCAACGTTGCTGTCACTACCCGCAATAGGAAAAGTAAATGATCGTTTAAAAAGGTAGCCTTTTAGTAATGCGCAACTCAGTACCGAAAACTACATTTTAGGAACATTACTAAGAAATAGGAAATTTATAAGTGGGTTAAAAATTATGGTTCTGGTGCAAAAACTATAAAACCTGTGCAAATAATCAATTAAACTTGGACATACTGATACTATTATTCTATTATTCTTAAAAAGGTGTGTGATTAGTATGAAAAAGAAGAATTTGTTTAAATGGAAGCACTATCAGCCAGATATTATTTTGTTAACTGTACGTTGGTACCTACGGTACAATCTCAGTTTTCGTGATTTGGTAGAAATGATGGAGGAAAGGGGACTGTTCTTAGCTCATACAACAATTATGCGGTGGGCCCATCAATATGGATCTGAGTTAAATAAGCGAATTCGACGTCACCTCAAACAAACGAATGACTCCTGGAGAGTAGATGAAACGTACATAAAAGTAAAAGGACAATGGATGTACCTATATCGTGCCGTTGATTCTGAAGGGAGCACGATTGATTTTTATCTCAGTCAATCTAGAAATCATAAGGCTGCAAAACGATTCTTCAAGAAAGCTTTGTGGTCGTTTCATGCTTCAAAACCTCGTGCAATCACAGTTGATAAAAATCCTGCGTATCCAATTGCTATCACAGGGTTGAAGAAAGAGAAAAGATGCCATTAGGCATTCAAATTAGGTAGATAAAATATCTAAATAATATCTAAATAACATCGTAGAGCGAGACCATCGTTTCATTAAAAAATGTATACGCTCTATGTTAGGATTTAAATCTTTTCGCACAGCTACATCTATTCTTGCAGGAGTAGAAGCTATGCATATGATAGAAAAAGAACAGATTGATTTACAGGATCAGTCTGTTCAAAATCAAAAAGAATTCATTCATCAATTATTTGGATTAACAGCGTAAAGAACGATTCCAGTAGGAATCCTCATTATTCTTTGGAAGGAATCCTTTAAAACGTTTACTAATACTAAAATTAGCTGATCGTACCGTCCGTGGGATGTTCTATACTTATGCTAGAGCGATCGGACTTCGTAAATATCACTTACCTGATATGGATGAAATAGCTAAGGTGGCTCACTCTCATTATAACAATCACTTAAGGGGTAGAGAAGGACATATGGAAGTTGGCAAGCTTATACTTAATGTTAAGAAACGGAAAGTAAATATGACTATTTCTGTTAAGCCATTCGGATGTATGCCTTCATCTGGTATTTCCGATGGGGTTCAGTCACTTATTACCGAGATTCACCCTGAAGCGATTTTTCTTCCCATTGAAACGACGGGAGATGGGGCAGTTAACGTTTATAGCAGAATACAAATGATGTTGTTTAAGGCTAAACAGGCCGCTCAGAAAGAATTTGACGAAGTTTTAGCCAAAAGGGTTTTTCTGTAGATCAACTTCAGAATAATATTTTCAGCCGTTCGCTCATAACGAAACCTTTGAAGATATGTAAACATTCAGTTGCTGGTACATCAGCAAATGTCGTTTATCATTTTCAAGCGATTCCAAACAGGTTTTCTTTTCGCCGCAATAAAGTAAAAGAAGCATAAACATATTAAACGAAATAGGATAGATGAAAAAAGCACACAAAATAACTCGTTACAGTGTTGTATCGGGTTATTTTGTGTATTCATAAAAAATTAATGAGAAGCACCACCATATTATCTTTTAATTTGTTTAGCTTGATGGGTGTGGGGCTAAATCAAGTGGAAAGTAGGGGGAAATGGAGCTTTAATTGAAAACAAGATAAGTGATGTCACTTGTCTTGTTAGAAGTAAAATAATTCAGGAGGAATCAAGTAGTTCCAAAATGACTCGTGGATAGTATGTGTGAACGGAAAAGAATTATACAAAAAATAACAGACAACTTTTTCAGTTGTCTGTTATTAAAGCCCTTGGATAACGGAGGGGAGTCCGTTAGAAAAATTATGGAAATGTCAGTAGCTTTTTAAAGAGTATGCACAAAATTATAACCAATTATACAAAAATATTAATGGTTTGGCAGACAACATTTTAAGCTGTCTGCCAAGTAAAGCGTTTAAAGCGAGAATTGCCAGTTTGAATAGAGTATAACCGCAGCCCAAGCGGATTAAGGATAGTATGTGTAGATATTTATAAAATATACACATTTTTTTGAGACCTTGGCAGACAACTATAGGAGCTGCCTACCTGTGGGTTTCATGAGTTTGACCGGAAAACTAATTGTTTTTCTAGTCATTCAAAGAGTAAAATCAATAGTTTGAATGGCTTAGGAATAGTGTGTGCTAGATTTATAAAAGTATGTAAAGAAAAATATTCAGGCTACAACCAGTACAGAGCACTATATAAAAGTGCTTTGTGGAAAGCAAGTGCTATAAGTAAAAACATTCTGTATGATAAGATGTCTGGCTCATTTAAATGTGAAAGAAGTTGGTATTTTTAATGTTAATAATAGCTAACAAAAGAAATTGGAGTTTGCTTACTGTTATATAAGATAAGGAAAATTTGTTATTTCTTAATTTATTACTTGAGAAAAGGATGAAATTAAATCATCTCTTTTCAATTAGCCTAAAAAGTATAAATACTTTCTAGATATATAAATCTAACCATGATACGGCCTATGCCAAAGATTTGAAGATTACTGTGTTTTATTGATTATACTGAGGCTCCTCTTGTTGAACCTCCTGAACACGTGGTTCTAAAGAATCAATCACTGTCTGTGCTTGTTGAGCTGCATTTTGATACAGTTGTTTTGCTTGCTGATTGTCAGTATCAAGAACAAATCCTTCTAAACTTGCTTGAGCACTTTTTAATCCAGAAATAGTTTGTTTAAGCTTAGTAATTACTGTCATAATTAAATTCCTCCTTATCATCATGAATTCACTATTTAGAATAGCTATTTTCTACCAAAAATATGTTTTCTAAATTTTGGGTATCTTTATAGAGTGAATACATGGAATAAGAGATTAAAAATACTAAACGAATTGTACAGAATAAGCTATGTTATTTGGTTATCAACAACGAAGTGAAGTTGTAACAAAAAAAGAAAACCTATTCGCCGCAGCTATAGAGTCATTAAGAATAATAAAAAACTCGTGATTAAAAGACGAGTTTTTTATTATTCGCGATAGTTATTGGTTTTGATTATCTTGTTTCCTTTGACTGTTAGGCGTAATTTCATCGGCAAACTCCATATTTGCCAAGTTTACTTTGGATGGAATAAATGTTCTTGTCGTATTTTGAACACCTTGGAACAAACGTTGGATAGGTTTCATCATATTTGAATTACGTGTTGCTACTACACTAAAAACGGTTCCTAATCCTAGTAAAGAAACCCAAATCCATCCTCTATTATTATTCCGTCTATTTCTAAACAATTTAAACATTTGCTGAGTTCTTCTACCAGAATTGAATATTGACATCAAGAAGTTAAGAATATTCATTTTTTTCCCCCTGTAAAAATAATCAAGAAAAAGAAACACTAAGTTCAATTTCACATGATTTATGTTGCAATATTTTATAGAAATTTATGATGCCAACTTATACTAATACTTCTTGATTCTTTTTACTAAAAAACCTAATATTCCCTAAATATTTTTTATTGAAATATGCAAAATAATTTTATCAAAAATCCAAAAAGGGAAATGAAAACAAAATGAAAAGTTATGTATTATTGGTTTGGAATTTTATTGATCCAATATATTATAAATTCACTCGCTTAACTTATATTCATAATGAAACTCACAAGGAAAATATTTTACGTGTAAGACTCACTCGTTACAAGGGAAAACATGTTATTCTTTCTGACGGTACACAGATCAATAAGAATGATATTTTGGTTAAAATTCATTTACATAATGTTCGTTTAATCAATGAAATGAAGTCTGTTAAAAATGATATTGCAAAGGGGCGATTTATTTATCAACATGTTAAAAAGTCCTTGCCTAGTCTTGGATCATATATTCAAAACCATCCTAAGGCAGATGAGATTAAAGGCATAATTGGGATTACAATGTTAAATAGAGGAGCTGATCGATTAGGGTTTGAATTTGTTGCTATTTCTAATCCTTTTTATAAATGGTTTAAATGGTTAGCATTTTTACCAATATGTTTATTATTTAATAATGATTCGATTGTTAAAATGATGAAAAGCAATATATCTTCCTCACCTAAATATTTATTTATGTCAAAGGAAAGTTTATTGGAAATATATACTTATAAAACTCAAGATAAAGTTGTTAAACGAAAATGTTAATTACTTTTGTTAAAAAGATCATGAGATTTTACATCCTACATTCAAAATGATTGGAGAGTTGAATACAAAGGCTGTTAACGAGGTTCGTTAACAGCCTTTGTATTTTATACTGCGGGTAGTTCGTTGTTTTTAACTGTTAATATTGATAATTGGTGCAGTGTAATTTCTGGTCGACTTCCCACTCGAATATTTACTCCTGTTTGACCTAGCCCTTCACTAATATAAAAAGGTTTTCCATCTTGCATATGAAGTCCTTTTATAATATTCATTCTTGCAAGTTTACCCATTTTCGCAAGGTGATACGCTTTTGGATAACAAATTTGCCCACCATGGAAATGACCAGCTAGTAAATAGTCAAAATGATATTCTTTCATATGAAGAACAATATTTGGGTCATGAGTTAATACCAAATTTGTTCCAGGCTGAATTCCTTTATAAGAAGTTATTAAATCACTACGTTTCGTACTAAAGTCATCAATACCAATAATATTTACACGTTTTCCTTGAACATAAATGACATGATTTTCATTTTGCATAACCTTGCAGCCATATTGTTCAAGTGTTTCTTTTAATTTTTGTAAGTCATTTTCACGTAATACGTAATCATGATTACCCAAAACAGCGTACATACCATGCTTTGCCTGTAAATGATTTAATACCTCTAAATATGGAGCGAGCTTAGGAATCGTACGTTTACGGTCAAGGAAATCCCCAGTAAGTGTAATCAAATCAATTGATTCATCTTTTAGTTTTTCATAAAGCTGAGCTGGGGAAATAGAAATATTTTCGAGATGCATATCAGAAAGGTGTAGAATATTTAGTATCGGATCTTGTACGTGAATTTGCTTTTGATCTATTTGAATTTTATTTATCACGACATCGGTCGTGTTTTTATGAGCTTTTTTAATTAGATAGAAGACAATAATAAATAAAACGGATAGTAATAAAATTTTCAATCACATCACTCCTTCTATAAAAATTATACATGAAAAATCCTTTCATTTTGTATGTAATTTATGGAACAAAATCCATTGTAATGTATTCTAAATAGTTGCCAGAATAGAAAAAAGGAAGTGCCACATAATAACAAGAAATGACTGAAAAAACACATCATCAAGTATATTGCAAGAGGTGATTTATGGAACAACATGTAACACAAAAAAACGTCTTGTTTTTGCCATTTTTGCAAATTCCATCAGGACATCATCAAGTTGCAAATGCATTAATGGAAGGAATACAAAAGGATCAATTCAATATAAAATGTGATAAAGTGGATATCCTCTCGTATAGTTACGGAAGAATAGAAGCATTGGTTTCAAATGTTTATTTAAAATGGATTAAAGTATTCCCTGATTTTTATAATCGGATATACCAAACCTCTGTTTACAAAAATGTTGAAGAGAACAAACGTTATCGATTATATGAATTTTTGTTTGTACCATTTATGAGAAGATTAATAAGAGATAAACAACCTGATCTGATTATCTGTACTCATGCTTTACCTTCCTATATATTAAATTATTTGAAGGAAAAAGGTGAGCTAAAAATACCAGTTATAAATGTATATACAGACTATTTTATTCATCAGGGGTGGGGCATGAAACATATTGACTTTCATTTTGTTCCATCCCATTATATGAAAGAGTTTTTACAAAACAAGGGGATAAATAATGAACAGATTTTTATCACAGGAATTCCTATTCATAGAAAAATAAAAAAACAAAAGGAGCATATAGTGAATTTTGCTCCCACAGCATTGTCAATATTAATTACCGGTGGAAGTTTAGGAGTCGGTGCAATAGAAGATTTGATTCATAAAATAGGTACAGAAACAAAAATTCATTTTTATGTGCTATGCGGGAAAAATAAAAAATTATATCAAAAACTTCAACAATTACAGCGAGATAATATTACGCCTTTAACTTATATTACGCGTAGAGAAGAAATGAACAGACTTTATGATCAAATAGATGCAATTATTACAAAGCCTGGGGGAGTTACAATTAGTGAGAGTTTATTTAAAAGAAAGCCCATCTTTATATATCATGTATTACCAGGGCAAGAGGAAATTAATTTACAGCAACTAAAAAAGTTAGGTGTGATTGTCCATTTGAATAAATGGACAAATGAAAAAGAAACTCTTGATGAGCAATTATATTCCTTTTTTCAAAACGAAAATCAACTCCAATGTTATCAAGAGCGTGTAACAAAATATCACAGGCAGCTTATCATGAAAGATCCCTCGCAAATTATAAGAGAATTAATAATCAAAAAGTAATGCTAATGTACTCAGACGAATTTTTATGATGCAGCATTTTTTCGAAGATCGCTATTTTCTAAAGAAGAAATGATACAAATAAAAAACATTATCGTTATTATGTATAAGTCAAACAATTTAGCTATATTTTATCATATTATGGTTGCACTGAAATCTATCATTTACTATTTAAAAAGGATGAGTAATGTGTATAAAGTCATTGTAATAATAGCGGTATGGATTCTTATTTTATTTTTTGCATCTCAGAGCAGTAGTCCTAATCCTAGTTTTACAAAAGAGGAAAACAAAATTATACATCCCAATAAACCTGTTATTGTTTTCATGCTTGATTCCTTAATGGATGAACCATTACAGAAAGCGATAAAAGAGGGAAGAGCTCCAGCACTTAAATTTCTTATAAAGAACGGAAAATATTATCCGAACGTAGTTAGTTCTTATCCCACAATGTCTGTTACGATTGATAGTACATTACTAACGGGAACTTATCCAGAACATCATCAACTTCCTGGGCTCGTCTGGTATGACGAAAAAGAAAAACGGATTATCAATTATGGAAGTGGAAAAAAAGAAATTATCACACTTGGTATAAAACAAGTTCTACAAGACAGTGTTTACAATTTAAATAATCAACACTTGAGTAAGTCGGTTAAAACGATTCATGAAGAACTAGATAAGAATATGAAACATTCTGCTTCTATTAATGGTCTTATTTACCGTGGTAATTATAAGCACGTTTTAAATATTCCAAAGACTGCATCATTTTTTAAACTAATGCCTAAAGAGCAAGATACAAATGGACCGATCTTGCTTTCGCTCGGTCGATTATCAAAATGCAATCCGAAGAACAATTATACTCATTTATGGCAAGGGTTTGGATTCAATGATAAATTTGTCGCACAAGAAATGAAGTGTCTCATTCAACAAAATAAACTTCCTGCTTTTACATTTGCATATCTTCCAGATCATGACCATACTGTTCACAAGAAAGGACCTATGGACTTAAAGGGAATTGAAAAAGCTGATAAAGAACTTCAAAAGATATTTAATTCGTACGATTCCTGGGATGAAGCATTAAAAAAAGGAATATGGGTTGTAATGGGAGATAGTGGACAATCAGCAATCGGAGATGACAAGAACAAATCCATAATCCAATTAAAATCTCTATTACAGGATTATAATATTGCTAAACTGGGTGAATCCATAAAGAATAATGATGAAATTGTTCTTGCTGTTAATGAACGGATGGCTTTTATTTACTCATTAAATAAAAATATTCTACTTCGTGATATTGCTTCTAAATTAAAAAAGGATTCAAGGATTGATTTTATTGCTTGGAAAGAAAAAGATTTTATTCATGTGACTGATGAAAAAAATAAAGGAGCGTTTAAGTTTCGTCCTAACGGAGTGTATATGGATGAGTATAAACAGACTTGGACGTTACAAGGAAATCCTTCCGTATTAGATCTTTCTGTAAATGAAAATAAGATCCAATATGGAGCTTATCCTGATGCCTTAGCCCGCCTTTATAGTTCCCTTCATTCACATAAGGGGGATTACCTAATCGTTGATGCAAAACCTGGGTATGAATTTGTTGGTGAAAAATCTCCCACACATGTTGGAGGTGCCGGACACGGTTCGCTACATAAAAAAGATTCTACAACTCCTATGATTGTCGTTGGAACAGATTTAACCCCAAAATCTTTTCGGCAAGTGGATTTAAAAGATTATTTCTTACAACTTACTAAATAGCTAAGAAATTAGCCTGAATTCTATATGAGTTTAGGTTAATTTTTTAGTTTTGCTTGAAATTCACTAAGTTCTTGTTGTTTTTTGATAACCAATAGACGACGTATTTGAAACATAATGCTGGAAGATAAAAATAAAGTAATTAGTTGACCATGTATAGTACTCCATCGAAAAGATGCAGCATAATAAAAATCCTTTTGAGTAAATTAACGTTATCCCTTCAATTCTTTAAGGTACACATACAACTTTAATGCACAAAATTAAGAAAGGGGCTCCATAAACAAGTCATGACTCAAATTATTAAGGGTATTATTGAAACAATAGATCAAATGATTGTGTCGTTGGTTGAATTTTATTATGAAGAGACTTTAGAAGAAATGGAAAAAAATAATTAACGTTTTAATCATAAAAAACCCTTATTTCAACTAGAGTTATGAAATAGGGGTTTTACGCCTTTTAGGTTCATGATTGTTTAAATAACATATAAAGCACTTTGTTCAATTTTAATTCGAACAGGGGTTTGGTCGATCATTTCCCCATCCCCATGTACTAACAATGGAGTTGCAGAATAAATGTCTAGTTCTTTTCCTTTGATTATCTTAATAGAAGGGGAAGATGTATGATTTCCTTTAAAAACTAATGGGAATATACGTAAAAATTCCCATTTAGACATTCCTTGAACAATACATATATCAAATAAACCATCATTACTTTCGGCCTCCGGGCAAATCACAAGCCCACCGCCGTAAAACGGTAAGTTGGCAACTGCAATTAGCCATACATTTGGAATCTTGTATAGCTTTTTATCAATTACTAAAGAGATATCCATGGGTTTATAATGAAATAACACCTTTACTGCACTGATGATGTATGAGATTTGACCCATTCGAATAAAATTAAGTAATTTTTTATGTATTGAAACATTCGTTGTCTGGGCTACCTCACCGTCAAATCCTATTCCTGCCACTGTACAAAAATATGTAGAATTTACATATCCAATATCAACGATTTTAGGTTTCTCTTTTAAAATACGTTCTAAAGCTTTATTAGGTTTTAATGGTATACCTAATCCTCTTGAAAAATCATTTCCTGAGCCAGCCGGAATAATTCCTAACGGTATATTCGTACCGACTAATCCATTAACTACTTCATGAATTGTCCCATCGCCACCTACTGCAACAATTACAGTCGCCTTTTTCTTATTAATAAGTTCTTGCACTAATGAAGTGGCGTGTTTTGATTGCTCTGTAAAGCGAACACAGTAATAGATGTTTTTTTCTTGAAGCATTTTTTCAACTTGATGCCAAATTTTAAGCGCTCTTCTATTGCCCGAAACTTTATTAACAATAAAGCAATACAATAATCTCACCTATCTATGAATATGAATTTTTTTTAATTATTTCCTTCTTTATTTGTGATTATACAAAACAACAGGGTTTATTTTATTTTTTAAAACGGGAACTGAATACATGAAGGTGTTGAGGTAGAACTTTAAAACGAGGACTATTTACGTTTGCTAGTTCCCCATCAAGATTTAAAGAAATTGACTCTGGTATCATAAAGTCAGCTGATTTTATTTTGGTATGTTGAATGATTGAAAGATCATCCACAAGGTGAAGCATTTTCGCAAGTAACTGAAATAACAGTCGAATTCGATTGGTTTTTTTATAAGTAATCAAATGAAAATATCCATTGTCACATGTTTCTTCGTCTATAAGGCGTTTTAGTGGACCAATAGAGTTTCCGTTCATAATTAAAAATAAGGAAAGGTCTGTAAGAACGTTATTTGAGGAGACATTTATTGAAATTGTATCTGATTGTTTTTTTATCAAAAACTTCTTAAAAAAATAAAGACAATAGGCTAATTCTCCAATCTTGGATTTAAGATTAGGAGGTGTTCTATATGTAATATCTGTTAACCAACCTGCAGCGGCAATGTTTGTAAAGTATCGATTTCCAAATTTCCCGATGTCAACAGGTCTTACGTAACCAGATTCAATAACGGAAACAGTGTCAAAAATATTACAAGGCATTCCAATGAATTTTGCAAATTCATTACTTGTGCCAAAGGGGAATATTCCAACATTCGGTCTATACTCTTCTTCCGCTAGAAATTGGATGGTTTGATTAACCGTTCCATCCCCACCTGCAATAAAAATTGAGTCCCATCTTTGTATGCAAGCTTTTTTAATTGGATTATTAAATTGATTTAACTCGTCTAATTGATAAATTGTTAGGTGATAACCTATTTCTGATAGTTTATTTAATAATATCGGAAAAGAGTTATGTTTTTTTCGTTTTCCCGAAAATGGGTTATAGATGATTAAAGCTTGTTTATTATACATCATGACAAACCTCTTTTTTAGTTAGTGAAGTAATCTATTGAATACTTTTTTCTAGCCCTTTAATCAGACCCATAACATATTATGAAAGAGATGAATAATATGATATATCTGAATGATAAGTATGTACTGTGATCCAATCATAATCTTTATAAGTATTCGAATTTTTTACTTTAATAATTGCAATTCGAAGAATAGGTGCATTTGTTTTACATATGATAAAAGCCATCTCTTTTTTAGGCTGAACCACTTCTCTATTTTTATACTTTCTATCCGCTGGAAAATACCAATAATTTCTCTCCTATGAATAATCCTTAAAATTTGGCATACAAGATGAATAAAGGTTCCGCTTTGATGATTCACCAGAATCGCATAAACGACAGTAAAAAATGTTAAAAAACAATAACGAAACAGTTTGTTTTTTTCATAAAATGAACTCTCCGTTTCAACATACATGGTAGAAATATGGGGGTATAAATGCTCATATGGTTAGCAGGTATAATCAGTGAGTTACGAGTGAGATGTGTTCCAACCCGATGATGTTAATTCGAAATTTTAACTAGATGAACAGTTTTAGTAAGGAATGCAGCATACAATTTACACTACCAAGCATTTTTATTCCAATTTAAGAATAATATGGTTTTATTAAGGGAGAATTATGATTCGCAATATTTACAAGAAAATAGGTGATACTTCTTGAAGGCATTGCAATTTGACTATCAGTTACCTCGCTATATCTTTAGTAAACTTACAGGAAAGTTGATTCCTTCTGTTTACTGGAATTCACGGTTGTCATGTTTGAAATTTCATGAGGGAACAGAACCGAATCTTCCAGATGACCATTGGGTAAAAGTGAAGGTAAAGTATGGTGGTATTTGTGGCAGTGATTTAAATCTTCTCTTTCTAAATGATAGTCCTGCAACTTCACCATTTGTATCATTTCCTTTTACAATAGGTCATGAAATTGTAGGAGAAATTGCGGAAGTGGGCTCCCAGGCTGATTATTTAAATATCGGTGATCGGGTTGTAATTGATCCAATTCTGTCATGTGCAGCTAGGGGAATAACTAACTCCTGTTCGGCCTGTCGTAAAGGTGATTTTAGTTTGTGTGTCCATAAAACAGAAGGAAGCCTATCACCAGGCTTATTAATTGGTGCTTGTCGTGATACAGGCGGTGGTTGGAGTTCTTGTCTTGTGGCACACAAAAGTCAAGTTTTTAAACTTCCAATTGAAGTTGATGATTTAAACGGCGTCATGGTTGAGCCTTTTAGTTGTGCTTTACATAGTGTTTTTCGAAATCCTCCAAGTAAATACGATACCGTGCTGGTTATAGGGGGAGGAGTTATTGGACTCTGTGTTATTGCAGCCATTCGTGCACTCGATATTGATTGTAACATCGTGGCTTTAGTTAAACATGATTTTCAAGCTCAGCTTGCACTACAATACGGAGCGAACGACATTATTATGCTCCAGAAAACTACATATATCCATGATTTAACGAAATCACTGAATGCAACGATATTAAACCCTCTTTTCGGTCCAGAGGTAATACAGGGAGGGGCAGATATTGTCTTTGAATGTGTTGGAAAAAAACAGAGCATTAATGATGCACTTCGTTTTTCTAAAAACGGTGGAAAAGTTGTTATGTTAGGTCTAGCTGGCATAATGGACGGAATTGATTGGACAACAGTTTGGCTTAATGAGTTAGATGTCAAAGGAAGCTTTGCTTATAGTACGGAGATGTTTCAAGGAAAAGGAACACGGACGTTTGACGTAGCGATTGAATTAATGCGTGGTGGAAAAGTCGATTTATCATCATTGGTTACTCACCGATTTTCATTAGAAGATTACCGAAATGCTCTTGATACTGCTTCAAATAAGAAAAATCGTGCAGCAATCAAAGTGGTTTTTGAACCGTAACAATTTGATAGAAATTAGGAGGAAGACAAAAATGAAGAACTTTACAATAACAGGTGCTGAAAAATCTCCTTTTCTCAAATGGTATACGGAAGGGTTAAAGGAGAAATTTTTAACTGAAGGATATGAGTATTGTGAAGAAGCAGTTGATAACATCAGGATTGTATTTAATGTGATTGACGAAGAAACGCCACGCCCATTTCGTAGAAGGGCACAGGCGACTTTTGTAGTATCTATACTAGAAAAGGATGAAGAACCGGAGAATATATTTGAAGCTGCTTATCCATATCTAATTAGATCTATATCGAACCATTTAATTTTTATTCTACACAATAAGGAAAAAACAGATGTTTATTTTATTACTCCTGAACAAGGATTTTACAAATTGAGTTACCAAGGTGAAGAAAAAGAAGAATTTTTTCAAAAGATTTATGAAAAGTTGGAGCCAATTGCATCGGCTCAATTAGTCATTGACAATCATTTTGTGGATGATTTAGATCAAAATTTATGGAATGGAAACAAAATTACACAAAAAATGTACGGAGCAGGTAAAAAATTAGATGAAATGAATTTATTACCTGCTCCATTTCCGCTTGAAAAATATTTATCACCTCGTGATATGCGTCAGTTAAAAAAATTATACGGGATAGGCGGTCTTAGCTATGGGAATCTAAGCAGCAGACAAGATCATAAACATTTTTGGATGAGCGCAAGCGGTGTCAACAAAGCTAATATGCGAGTAATTGGTCAAGATATTTTATATATTAAAGGATTTAATTCGAAGAAAAATGCCATGGAAATAAGTGTTCCTCCTCGTATTTCTCCAAAAAGAGCGTCGGTTGATGCGATTGAACATTGGATGATTTATAAAGAACATCCAAGGGTAGGGGCAATTGTTCATATTCATGCATGGATGGATGGTGTAACAGCAACAGAAATTAACTACCCTTGTGGTACGATTCAATTGGCGGAAACTGTAGCAAATCTAGTACGAAATGCCAATGATCCATCTAGGGCAATCATTGGGCTTAAGAATCACGGTCTAACAATTACGGGTCGGGATTTAGATGACATCTTTGAACGTATTGAAGGGCAAATCATGTCCCAGGTGCCAATGGCATAAAAAGATGCGAGTTAGAGTTAACATCTGTTTATAAACAAGTCATCTATTTTAAATAATGTTGGATGGTAAAAAAGTTGTTTGCTTTGAAAAAATATCTTTTACTAATCCTCACTTCAAATATTGTAATCAAAATGCACATTTAGTTTGCTGGTGTCAACTTCTAAGGAGGGAATACGATGATCGATATATACTTCGGGGTGTAATGGAGGGTGACCTCTTGGTTGAATACCAACAGGATCGAGATGCGAACTATATGGCGGTCTTCACAATGGAGGGCTCGAACAATTGGGACCTTTTCTCTAAAAACTGGGCTGAAATCCTAGCGGATGAATCCATCATCAAGCAGACTATCATCGTTAAACAATGTGATCGATAACGTTCTGTACTTCAAGCAGTTTGATGAAAGAGAGATCAGCTATTGGATTGACTGAAAACACTGGGGCAAGGGCAGCACCAAGACTCTATGTAAGTTGTAACCTCGGCCTCTTGTTTGTTCTGTCACGAAGGATAACATCGGCTTACTCAAGGTTCTGGAGAGATGTGGGTTCACAATCACAGGGGATAGTAGCTGGCTTTCTAACACACGTGGCGATAGTTGATTAAAGGAATTTAGTAAACAACTTTTCGCCAGTTATTTACAGTTTTGTTCTGATCAGTTGATTAAAAGTAAAAAACTATTTTTTAGGGAAGCCGCATTTTTCACAAGAAGAATGCGGCATTACGTCATCAAAAGTAAATAACTTTATTTATACGGTACAAATAAATAATTACGTAAAAAATGGAATGAGAATATGGAAATAATGATTGGACCAATCGACAGAGGACGATGAATCTCGGTCCAATACAATTTTAAAGGAAGGTAAAAGGTTATTTTGAATCATTTTAGCTCTCTGTTAATTAATCAGCGATAAAATCCAATCCTTTAAATCGACAATTCGCAAATGTTTTGGATAAGAATCACTTCCGGTTACAATCATTGACACCAGTGAATCTTGTTTATGTAATCCTCCGTGACTTGCGCCTCCGACATGAGTTGGAGAACCTTCACCAATGAATTCAAATCCAGGCTTTGCGCTTACAACAATATAATTTCCCTCATGGGAAGTTAATGCACTATATAATCGAGCTAATGCATCAGGATAGTTATTATAAAGGATTTTATTATCTTGTAATACGATGTTTAAAATATCTGTATTTCCTGTTAAAGACCATGATTGCTCATATTTATCTATGTATTCTCCAGTAGGTTTGAAACTGAGCTTCTCACCATATGCAGGGGATATCACATAGACGGATTCTTTTTCTTTCCACGCAATGACATCAATCCTATCGTCTTTTTGTAAAGTTTTTGTTATTTCTGAAAGCGGTAAACTCCCCAGATTCAATGAATAAATATATGCCATTCGTTCATTAACACCAAGGACAATTTGTTCTTTGTCTTTTACGCCTTCTTTTAATTTCATAATTCGATAAGAACTAAGTAATTGCTTTAAATCAATTAATGCTTTTTTTCGATCCGCATCAATCGGAGCTTGACCGCTGTCTCCCATTACAATCCAAATATTATCTTTTAAAGCTTCATCCCAGGATTCGTAAGTATTTAACACTTTTTGAAGCTGTCGGTCTACTTTTTCAACCCCTTTTATATCGAGCGGACCATTTTTATGGACGCTTTTGTCAAGGTCCGGAAAATAAACAATTGTAAAATCAGGAAGGCTATCTGTTTGAATAAGATACTTTAATTCTTGAGCAGAAAACTTATCATTAAAACCATATGCTTGCCAAAAATGGTTGTAACGGTTCCATGGGCTAAGTTTGGATAAAGCGCCATAAGTGAACAAATTCGCCCCATTTGTTTTCTGATAGTTGTCCAGTGATGTAAAAAAAGTTAACAACTTTGGTAATTTTAAACGATGTTCTGTGTTTCCGCGATAAATGAGCGCATTAATAGAAGCAGAGGACTTACCATTTTTCGCTAACTCTTCATGGATAGTTTTTACTTCTTTACTTAGATGATTATTGTTTAAATGATAAATAATGTCTTTAATAGACTTTATAAGTCCCAATTTTAGTAACTCTCTTACGTGGCTGCCGTAATTGATAAGGCGTTTTTCCTTACTATTAAACCAGACTAATCCAGGTATTTTATGGACATTTGCATACGTACCAGTTAGAAGTGTGCTGTCGATATTTACGGACATTGTAGGAAAGGCACTTATAACATTCGGAACATATTTTCCGCGTTCCATAAAAAAACGTAGTGCAGGAGCTTTCTCTTTTTTTATTGCTTCTTGCAAAGGTGAATCCATTAAGGAGTCCACTATCAGCATAATGACACGTTTCTTAATGTGTATTACCATGTTGTATCAATCCTTTTTAGTGTTTGTTTAAATAGAACTTGTTTTTGCAAAGTAACCTATTTTTTGTTTATTAAAATAAAAAGACAACAGATATTTCTCATTTTTTCGCTTTTCATTTATTAATATGGAATTCTTTTTCTCGTTTATGTAAATAACGTTATTAAATAGAATTTTTAGAGGAGCGGTTATTTTGCAAATTAAGGTCATGACCTATAACATTCATCATGGCAGAGGCATTGATAAACAAGTGGATCTGTACAGAATCGCTGAAGTGATTAAAAAAAGCGAGGCAGATATCATTGGTCTTAACGAGGTCGATAAACATTTTTCCAAGCGGAGCTATTATGAAAATCAAATCAGCTGGCTTGCGAAACAATTAAACATGCATCAGGCTTTCAGTCCATCTCTTTCTTTAAAGTCTAGAAATGCAACAACAGTACGGCAATATGGAAACGCTCTTTTGTCTCGATATCCAATTATAACAAAAAAGAGCTATCCATTTCATTTTGGATATGGACTAATGGAAGGTAGGTCATTGCTTGAAGTAATCATTCAAAAGAACAAACAGCTCTTCCAAGTATATGTGACTCATCAAAGTCTGAATCCCTTTCTCCATAAGAAGCAAACAGATTTTATTGTAAATCATCTTCATAAGCATTCTTATCCTGTTATTATCATGGGCGATTGGAATATGAAACCGGGATCAAGAGGGTGGAGAAAAATAACTCGTGAATTTCAAGATGTTTGGCATATCGCAGGGCAGGTGAAAGGATACACCTATCCATCGGTTCGACCAAGAATAAGATTGGACTACATATTTGTCAGCCGCAATCTCCAGGTTATCGAAGTAGAAGTTGCGACAAAAATGTCAAAAGAATCTGATCATTTGCCATTAAAAGCGACACTCTCTTACTATTAAGAACAATTATTGTTCCTATTAGGGACAACTTTTTATTTAGCAACAAGTTTAATTAGATAGGTTAAACAGAAAACAATAATAAGTTTCAGTAAACAGTAATTGTAGTACCAATGATTGATGAAGATCAACAAATCAAGTAATCAGATAATAGAAAGAATAAAAATAACAGAAATTTGAAGCATTTACTAGTACGGAAAAAAAGAAATAGGGCGATTTTAGAATAGGAGACTGACTCAAAAGGTCGGTTAATGACGACAAATTGAAATCAGCCTCTTATTTCTTTGCTAATTCCAGTGAATTTCGTAAATGGATGTAGAGAATATTCGGATTCTCGATAGAAATTTAGTTCTATAAGTAAAGAATGTTTGTATAAAAGAACGAGGCTATCCCAAAGTACTACTTTTGATACAGGCTCTCTGACATATGCAACCATTCTCATTATGAGAATGGTTGCATATGGGCCATATTATTGTACACCATCTTTAAAAAGAACATATATCGATCAAATGAAATAGAACTTTCATTATGATTGATGACTATATGTTGATACTTATGAACTGAATAACCTCGTTGTGGCATCAAAAATTTCGCCAAATGTTTAAAAGCCGGCCTTGTGACTAAATTTGTCAGATAGGCTGATTGGGTTGCCCGTGGCTTTCTCCTTTGATTCAGAGCATGGATCAAAGGAGAAAGCCGTCTTTATTCCCAGCCCATGTCCAAAATACGTACCATCTCCAAGAACGACGGCATTTTCTCCTATCCACCAGGGGGTTTGAGGATGAAAATCCGGATTATTAAAATAGACAACATCTCCAGGTAAAAAATGATTAATATAAATGGTTTTTAATCCGAGATCAGGATCAAAATGCCAACTGTATAAATAGATGTTTGGAAATCCATCAAATCATTGTTCTTGTTTTAAATTAAGGGAAGAGATATTAATAATATAGGTGATATTCAACGTTGTAATTTACAATGAATTGAAAAAATAGTATATTTTTTGTTTTTGAGATACGAATCTAAATTAACTTGATGGTAATGTTAGGAGATAGTTTAATAATGAAGCTTCTTTTTTTAGCATGCATTCTTTGTATGTAGCATATACATTAAATGTAACTCCTTACAAAATAAGCTGGTCATCTCCGCAGCACCGCAAAAAGAATCCTCATTGGGGATTCTTTTTGTTCTACATTTATACCTTAAAAGGGCTTATTTCCGTTTAACAAGACATCCTCTACATATCATACAATATTTTATACAACGCCTACTTGCTTCTTCTTCAGAACTACAGTTTTAACTCCTACAAATAATATGAAGGGGAGAAAAAAGAATGAATGATTATAATAAATCATATAACCACAATAAAGGATACTATGGTCGAGAACCTTGTTACTTAAAAATAAGATACCTTATAATTAATCGAATGTTGTGGCATAAGCTCGAATGATTCTATGCTTTTAATCAATAACAAGCAAAAAATGTTCCATCATATTATTTATAGTTTGAACATATAAATTCATAATGTAAGTAAGTATATCTTATTATCTGTTGATAAACAGGTAATTTAGCGAAATGCTTCAAGTTAAAAATAGAAGCATTTCTTTTTTTATAATTGTTTTTATAGAAGAGGGGTTCAATTCGCATAAAAAACTAAAAAGCACCGACCAGTGTGAATGCTTTTTAGTCAATACCCTAATTTCTCATTACTAAATATATGATGCTTTTAATAAAATAATATAAGACCTGAAGTCTTTTCAAATAAATTGTTATAACTTAAATAAAACTGGAAATACGTGACATACTAAAAGTACCTTGTGAGTTTCTAATCGAATTTCCAAACTCATAAGGCGATAAGAACAAGGTATTCAACACAAAATCCCTTGTCCTAACCCCATATCAAATATGCAAAATAAAGAACCGGTAGCGGTTCTTTATTTTGCATATTTTCATTTTTTATCTATGTAGAAATATTTAAGTATAAAAAAGGTTTAGCTGTAAGGATTAAAACATTTACCGTTACATAACTAATCCCGCAACCAATTAGGAAATCAAAATCTAACCATTGCCCTCGTTAGTCAAGTAACCGTAATTAAAACTAGCTACCTGTTTACTTCTTATTGAGTAATACGAATACTTAAGTAGTTTGAAGTAAATATTATAACTGTTATAAATCAAAAGGAGATCATTATAATGAACAAACAAAGAGCACAAGAGATTGCTGTTTCACCAGTTATGGCTAATGTAACATATAATGGGTTCCAATATATATTCAAAATGTGGATGAAAATAATGAAAATGCTAGAATCTATCCCTTTAATGAATCCAATAATGAACAAGAGATTCCTTTTATCCAACTTAATAGAACATTAATTCCTTAATAAATAGTAGCTTTTAATACAAACACCACTTACAGTGGTGTTTGTATGTTTGATCATTCATATTTTCTATTTTTTTACTATACTGGTCAGTTAGCTTAATAAGGATAAAAAACATTCTTGATTGGTAATTAAAAAACTCTTGAATAAAGCGGCAACAAAAAAACTACCAGAATTATGGTAGCACTTACTAAATATATGACTTATTTTAAATTAATGATAACAATGTACTTCCAATTGCACCAGTAAAAACAATGCCCCATGGTGGTAACTTCCAGTAAACAAGCATACTAAATAATACGGAAGCAAAGGCAAAATCAATTGGTGTTAAAATGTCACTAGTCCAAATTGGATGATAGAAAGCAGAAATCAAAATACCTACTACTGCTGCATTTATACCCATTAAAGCACCCTTAATTTTAGGATTACGTCTTAGTGTATCCCAAAAAGGTAAAGTACCTAAAATAAGAAGGAAAGCTGGTAGAAATATGACCACAGTTGTGAGCAACCCGCCTTTCCAGCCATTAAGGACTGCTTCAATATAGGCTGTGAATGTAAATAATGGATCTGGTATAGCCTGTGTAGCACCATAACCAGCTAAAAATGCTTCTTCATTTAACCATCCAGTAGGACAAATTCACGTTCAAGTAATGGTAAAACAACATGGCCGACACCAAAGACTAGTGAACCTGATCGGTAGAAGCTATCAAACATTGCCACCCAATTTAATATAGTTACTTCCCTTAAAACCGGTAAAAAAATGAGTAGACCGAAAAATAAGGATAAGCAGATTATTCCGAAACTGCGTGATATAGGAAAAAATAATTTAGGCTCATCATTTTCATTGTGATTTTTATAGATTAGGTATCCCATTAATCCTGATAATAGAATAACACTGACTTGTGTAAAAGCCGTTTGCCATAGCAAAGTAATAAAGCAATTGACTTTTGCTGCAAATCTGGTGTTAATTTCTGAGCCATACCTACTATCGCATGAGCCACTACAGCTAAAGCAACTATTTCTAAGTCATGAATCTAGCTGGCATCGTCAATATCTAAGCCTTGCAAGAGTATGTTGAATAATATTAATGCGACGACGGAAGGAAGTGTAAATCCTATAAAAGCTAGGATTCCACCTAGTGTACCTGCACGCATTACCTCAATACCAACCTGACTACTGGAAGGGACAGGCAAGAACTGGCATAATGCCACTAAATCAGCATAGCTTTTTTCGTCCATCTATTTTCTCCTACGAATATATTCTTCATGAAAATAGCCTAAATGTACAATCGAGCTACCAAACGATATAAGTCCGAGCCGTGTAGAAACGAGTAGCATTTCCATTAGAGATTTAAAATCTTTCTTAGGTGTATTTGGATACATCATGTAACTCCTTTCAAACTAGTCTTTGATTTTTTAAAAAGTTCATATGCTTTCTCTCGAGACTAAACAAAAACAGTATTCCCTTTTTTAGTAATGGAATAGTACTTTCGAATTTTTCCTGCTACATTACGATCCGCCTTTATTAAGAGAGCGTCGTTTTCCATTGTGTAAAATGTGAATTTGAATGAAACCTAGAAATAGTTTTGATTAGATTTTATCTTCCAAAGCCTCACGTCCATATAATTTAAAATCAATTCTATATATCGATAATCGTAACTAAATATAACATTTCAGTTTTTTCGTATTTAACGCGTTACAAAAGAAATTACATAAATTTCACAATATAATTTTGTTTAAATAGATTAGATAGGTAATCCATCAAAAATTAGAGTTTAAATGAAGATTAATCAACTCAAACTAGATAATCTCAACACCTACACATTTTACGAATTCACCAAAGAAAAAACGATAATTCCTTTCCGTATAGGAAATCGAATTTTTTTATGAAATTTGCTTACGTGTTGTTGATGCTACTACCCTATTGCCGTCAGGTTAAACGTGTTTAAGAGCATGTTAAATCCAAGTTTGTTCTTTTTGAAAAGACAGGGTTTCAAACGTATATTTAGAATGATTTTCTTCTGCAACTTTAAAGCAAACAGTCTAAAAAAGTCATACTCTTAGTACATCCTCCTTTATGGTAATGTGAGGTTCCCTATAAGTTATTCTTTGAGAAAAATTGTAAGTTTAAACATCATTTAATAGTCAAAACGAACAAACTATTTTCTATTAAATGAATACAATATAATATCAAACGAATAGGGAGGTAGACCACACTATGGCTAAATGTTTTTTTGCTAGATTAACAGGTCGTGAGGAAGTCCCACCTGTAAGAACAATCGCTTTTGGTTTAGCACAATTTATATTTAACAGAGACTTTACAAGACTTCGTTTTAAATTAGTAGTCAATGATATAGAAAAGTTAACTGTCGCTCATATTCATTTAGGAATGCGGGGCGAAAACGGACCGGTTATTGCATTTCTATTCGGACCGGAATCGCGTGGTATCAGTATCTATAGGGGAGTAGTAACAGGAGCAATTATGGAAGAAGATCTTGTCGGTCCTTTACAGGATATGTCTTTATTTGAACTAGCAAGAGAGATGAAAGCAGGTAATACTTACGTAAACATTCATACGGAAAATCATCCAAACGGAGAAATACGTGGTCAAATAAGAAAAGTCAAGCATTCTTGATAATTCAGAAAGGAAATAAGAGATAGAAGCAAATATTAAAAAATACACATAAAGGTCCTGCAGCATGAGGACTTGCAACTACTTAATTTTTCAAAAGAAATAGGTGGACTTTTCATTTTTAAAGTGATAGTAGGTTATGAAACAAGCATTTTTCTTACTAGAACATAGAATAATATATTCTTCGATTGAAAGGAGGTATAAGAAATGAGCTGGAATTGCGATGATTTTAAACATCATTGTGATTGTTTGAAGTGTAGAAAGCGTAAGTGTTTCAAACCAAGACTTAAGAAGGTTTGTTGTAAATGTTTCTTTGTGTGTTGTCGTTGTGAACGAAAACACTGGTAATATTTTTTTGATGAGGTGTCCTATAAAAAAAGAGAACAGAGAAATTTGTTCTCTTTTTTGTGTTTTTTATCGTTTATATAGGAGTCATCCTACATAGCCATCAAGCAAGTGATAAGAAACGCCTCCAAAACAGTGAAATTGACATCTCAGGAGTAAAAATGTACAAAATTCTTGTTTTTGGGAACAGCATGAAGCCTTAGCTTGATAGTGATATGGTGATACCCTCAAAAAGAGCACTGTACATTTTTTATCCTTCTCAAGCAAAGGAGGTATAAGGTTAAACGTTAGTTTTTGGATAATTTTGTTTTTCATGTTTGGCGAATGCTTGTTACAGTAAAATAAAAATAGGGTATGAAGGCAGGGCTATAAATAAAAATAAGGAAGAGGCTCCATGAAATCAACAGGTATAACTCGAAAAGTAGATGAATTAGGACGTGTGGAAATACCAAAAGAATTAAGGGATACATTAGGAAGTAAAGAGAAATCCCTTTAGAAATCTTTGTAGAGGGTGAAAAAATCATTTTACAAAAGTGCGAGCCTGGTGGTGTTTATGTGGTAGCTGGAGAAGTATCCAATTGTAATATGTCAATAGTAAATGGGAAGGTTACACTAACTCCAGAAGGTGCAGAGCTATTAATAAAAGAATTAAAACCGTACCTTGTAAAATAATTTGAATCCAAAAGGGGTTTTTTTAAGTTTAATGCTATAATTTCAGGTGCTGTATTTATTAATAAAATAATTTACAATATAAATTAATCTACATTTATTTGTTGTCTCATTTAATCGCTAAATGAAGGATAAAATGTAAAACTTGAATAATAGTCCTTACAAAACGGGGCTTACAATCTAAATTTTAGATGGATTTCTTGCGAAATATGTGTATGTAACATCATTTCTACTTATTTATGATACCCTTATAAAAGGGAGGGATTTATATGAAGGACTTACAAGAAGAAATGTATGAACAATTAATAGAGAAAAAAGGGGGAATTACTGTATTTTTAAAGAGTGGCGTTCGGATACATGGGCAGATTCTTGCAATGGATAAATTCACTGTTCTTATGCTAGTACATGGTAAGCAGCAACTTGTATACAAACAAGCTATTTCAACGATTGCTAAATAATACATACTGGTATCATGAAAGAATTTCTCAATAATACGCTATGTATATATTATATAATAATTAATTCTTTTTATTGTTTATATATTTATTGTTTCCTGTTAAAAAAAATAGTTCCTGTCTATCATACCAAAAATAGGGAATGTACTTTTAGAATTTATAAAAAATATAATTAGGATTAAATTAAAACCTTCGAAAAACCCTGTTATAAAAACAGAAAAAACGGTAACCTTTCTTTAGAATCAAAAGAAAGGTTACCGTTTTTATAATGTGCTTTTCAATTCAAGATGAGCTGCAATTGTATTACTAAGAGTTACAACGATATATGTTACCTGATACTTTAGAGCAATTAGCTAAAAATATAGGATTTGTTAAACGAAAAAGTAAATATCGAGCACAAGATTTAGTAGATTTGTGTGTTTGGTTAAGCCAAAATGTAGCTCGTTCTTCATTGACACAATTATGTAGTCTATTAGAAGCTAACACCGGTATTTCTATGAGTCCAGAGGGACTCAATCAACGTTTTAACCCTCAGGCTGTTCAGTTTTTACAACAACTCTTAGCACATTTACTTCATCAACAATTTTGTTCTTCTAGCAAGATCCCAACTTTGTATACAAACTATTTTCGACGTATTCGCGTATGGGATGCTACACATTTTCAGATTCCGGAGAAATTTATCGATCAATTGCAACCCGGTGAAACATATGAAATTCCTAAGATTTATATTGGAATGTATCAAAAGCTTCCTGCAAGACTCATTCTGTATAAGTTAACTGCAAATGAAACTTAGACAAAAGGATTTAGCATCTAAAGAACATAAGAAACAAATTACCTATAAAGAAGGCAGTAAGCGGTTAAGTGCAATTAACTTTTACATTACAAATATTCCTTTGGAATATCTACCAACGGAACAAGTATACGATTTTTACTCCTTACGATGGCAAATTGGCGTGTCCAGATAAGGACACATTATCTAGTTGGTGAAAGTCCAATCGGGAGAATAGACTCCACTCCCGTAGCCTGAGAGGCGTCATGAAGTGAAAGCGACATGGCGAAGCCCTCTGACATCACATGCAAAAGGTATGTGGGCAAATCTCCAGGTTGTAACGTACAGTGAACGTAGACGTAGCCTCGTTACACGCAATTCCGGTGGCTGAGACGGTCAATAACGTGCGAAAGCAACAAGAGCTGACCGAAATGAGTCTGGAACGGCAGTTCTCACCGGCGACATGGAGAGAAAGATAATGTGGAAACTGGAGAAGCCCTCGACACCCGATGAAGAAACCTCATCGAGGAGATCGTCTCTATAACCGCGATCGGGAAGTGAGAACGGTAGGTGTCAGGGTGGCGGAACGGATCGTAGTACCAGAGATCTGCGTGCAGCAAAACGCGCGGGGAGGAAAGGGTCCGAACCTGTAAACATTTCGTATGACTAAAGGAGGCAAGGGTGCCATGACAAAAACACCCATCACTTTGCAGGAACTAAGGCAACGAATCTATCGAAAGGCGAAGTCTGAACCTACGCACCGGTTTTGGGGGCTATTTACTCACATTACCAAAATGACAACCCTTCACGAAGCATATCAACAGGCGAGGAAAAACAACGGTGCTCCAGGCATTGATGGAAAAAGTTTTACTGATATAGAACTAGAAGGAGTTATCCCATTCTTAACGGGTATTCAAGAAGAATTGCAAGCTGGAATATACCGACCACAAGCCAATCGAAAAGTAGAAATCCCAAAGGCAAACGGCAAAATGCGAACTCTGCAAATTCCATGTATACGAGATCGTGTAGTACAAGGAGCGCTAAAACTCATATTAGAAGCAATTTTTGAAGCTGATTTCTGTCCAAACTCGTATGGATTTCGGCCGAAACGTTCTCCACATCAGGCATTGGCAGAAGTACGACGCAGTATATTGCGCCGTATGACCATAATAATTGATGTTGATTTGTCACGCTACTTTGATACAATCCGACACAACATATTATTGGAGAAAATCGCGAAACGTGTCCAAGACCCACAGGTTATGCATCTTGTAAAACAGGTAATTAAGGCAACAGGATAAATCGGTGTCCCGCAAGGGGGACCATTTTCTCCACTAGCCGCGAACATTTACCTCAATGAAGTGGATTGGACATTTGATACCATTCGACGTAAAACAGCTGAGGGCAATTACGAAGCTGTAAACTATCACCGTTTTGCCGACGATATAGTTATCGCTGTAAGCGGACACTCCAGTAAAAGTGGATGGGCTGAACTGGCATTACGACGACTGTGGGAACAGTTAAAGCCTTTGGGAGTTGAACTGAATCTGGAGAAGACTCAGATGGTTAATGTCCTAAAAGGAGAATCCTTCGGATTTTTAGGATTTGACCTGAGACGAATACCGAACCGAAATAAGAATGGATGCTTCGTTTTCATGATTCCTAAGAAGAAAGCTCGCACGGCAGTGAAAGTAAAAATTCGTGAACTCATTCAAAACGCAGGAGCGAAGCCAGCACAAGACTTAATAAAACAAATCAATGCCGTACTGACTGGATGGGTGAACTACTTCCGGGGTGGGAACTCTAGTCAAGCTTTCAGTGAAGTACGTGATTATACGGAGATGAAAATTCGCACACTGTTAACGAGAAGGAAACGACGACGAAAGCGTAGCATCGGATGGCAGAGATGGAGTAACGAATATCTCTATGGTGTACTGGGGCTTTATTGGGACTGGAAAGTCCTTCCCCTGAAAAGTGCAGAGAGTTTCCGATGAAAGTGTCTGCCATTTGATAGGTCTCATAACCCTTTTGATGAAGTTTATGGGGTGAGCTGCTTGAGGGAAAACCTCACGAGCAGTTCTTATGGGGAGAGTCTGGAAACGGGTCACTGATGCCGCACCAGTCTTTTACCCGACAGCTGTTATTTAAAATATGGAAATCTTGGTTTCAAATTCATCGTTGTAAATCTATTAAACAAGAGCGATTAGAATGTCATCTTTATGGGCAACTCATTAGTATTCTATTATGTTCTTCTACTATGTTTAAAATGCGAGAACTCCTATTACGTAAGAAACAGAAAGAACTAAGTGAATATAAAGCGATGTATATAATTAAGGATTATTTTTTACTTTTTTACCAAGCATTACACAAAAACACCCAAGAATTATCAAAGGTTCTCCTTCGTCTGTTTAACCTCCTACAGCACAACGGACGAAAATCTCATCGGTACGAGAAAAAGACAGTCTTTGATATTTCTTACGATTAGTCAATCATTATTTTTAGATTTTTAATCAATTAAATATCGCATATATTAAATTTAATGCAAACTAAATACCCCTAATATGTATTCATTTTTTTACTAGGGGGAATAAATATAGTATGATGAATGAGACTATGATTTCAGGCGGTTAACCGATAATCATAGTGTATATTATGTGTAATAAGGTAGAAGAGAAGCTTCAATAACTTATTTACACATGCGATTGACGCAACTTTATGACATTTGTTATAAGGTTGCGTTTTTAATTTATCATAATACTCAACAATGTGGTTCTGTCCGTAACGACGTAGTTTTATCATGTTCTGGATAATGAGAAAAAGAAGCTTACGCAGATGCTTATTTCCACGTTTATTGATCTTATCTTTGAAAAAAGTTTTTCCTGATTGAAAACGGCGTATATCAATACCTGCAAATGCATTAAGTTGTTTGTTATTCTTGAAGCGAGTAATATCACCGATTTCAGCTAACAAACGTATAGCCGTATTGGGACCTATTCCCGGAAAACTAAGAATAATTGGATATTCTGTGCGACTTTCAGCTAATCGTACCATCTTCGTGATACACTGTTCTTTTTGATGAAGGAGCTCCTGATAGCGTTTCGCGTACGATTTGAGTTGTTCACATAAAACGTCATCCTGACGTACGGCTGGATAAGAATACCTAGCAGCCTCAAGTACTTCCATAGCCTTCTTTTCTGCTATACGGGTTGAGATGTTTTTGTTGGTATTCCTACGAATCTGATTCTTCATGACCGTTTTAGAAAGATTTTGAACAAAATCTGGGTGAGGGAATAATTGAACAAAGTTTAGAAATAAATCTGACTTAGTTATGAAAATCTGTTCCAATTCCGGAAATGTCAATTGAATGAATTTATGCATTCGGCTACGAATCAAAGATAATTCGTCATCCAGTTCATTATAAAACCTTGAGAGTGATTTTAATTGATAAAATAAGTTATCTGTGCCTGTCTTTTCCCTCCGGGAAGCCGTAAAATGTGTGAGAGCTAATTGATGCGCGTCACTTCTATCGGTTTTATGAATCCGTAAGGAATCACATTGTAATTTTGCTTCTAAAGGGTTCAACAGAAAGTATTCAAACTTGTTATCTTGCATAAAACGCTCTAGTTGTCTCGAATAGACACCAGTTGCTTCGAACACAATGTGAGGTGATTTCTTATTTTCATTCATAAGTTGATCTATTCGTTTTCGTAGTTCTTCAAAATCAGGCTTAGAATGATTGATTTCACTTTCAAAAATACATTGTTTTTGAGCATTATAAATAACCATATAACTCTTTCCCATACTAACATCAAACGCAATTACATGTTGCATACTTTGCCTCCTTATGTAGAATTGAAGTCCTCATCTTACTCTTATCGATTCCCATTTCTTATACACGATCTCAAGGATCCACATACTAAACTGATTCAAATAAGGTAAGTGAAGAAGGTCTGTTTTGGGTACGGATTTAAAATCCCAATATCAAAGCGACCTACTCTTCACTTCTACTATAAAAAATAGTAGTGTAAACCAATGCATTGGTCCACACTACTAATCTTAGTATGTTTTGGGTGTTGTTTATGAGTATACCACTTCTAATCATCAGGTAGCATAGTAAAAAATTGAAACCCGTCAGGGTTTATTTGATATGCCTACTTTTATAAAAACTACAAGAGATAATAAAAAATTATATGAAAAAACCACATTTTGTTTGAAAATATCCCTTAAGTTGATGGATGTGTGATGCTACCCCTTCATTAACTTATATACAATATCCCAAGCCTGTCAATTTCTTCAGGTTTAATATTTAATAACCAATCTGGAACATTTTCGACAAAATACTTTTCCATACATTTTTGAATGTACATATTACCGAAAATCTCATGAGGATCGTCAACAATATAATTTTTTCCTTGGAGTGCATTACAATGAATACAAGTATTAGCTATATATCCAGAATTAATTGTCTTGCTATACTTTAGTTGGATTGATGGATATTTGTTAGTTAGATAGTTATCAACTGATTGAATGTATCCGATACCGGCAAATACTAATGCAGTAGCATTTGCTGAACTTTTTAATAATTGATAATGTAAATAGTATGAATAGACTTCCGTATTTTTTCCACATTTCCAACATTTCTTTTCCCATTTATAAATATTTATCCCATTTTCTTTTATGAAAGATAGTATAAACTTAGATTTAGATAATTTAGATTTACATTTCGGAAAATTAGTGCATCCACCAAATTCACCATAGTCACTTGAACGTAAGATGTAAAAACCGCTGCAATCATTACACTTCACTTTACTACACCCAATACCTGTATCATTTGTTTTAAAGAAATTATTCATAAGTAGTTCCTCCATAGTTATAGTTTTATAGTAATAAACTGTTATATTCTCTGTATGTTTAATAATGGAAAAGTATTAGGAAACCTTTTACTGGGTACGGAAACGATTACTACTTTTGGGGCTACTTGTTATTTTAATTAATTGAATTGGAATTCTGTTAATTTTTCGGTTTTTTAAGTATGTCCAAGTGATGCTTGGTTTATATCCATTCTAAAATTGCTCAGTTCGTAATCTGTTATTTTAAATCCATTCTTTTTATAAAAGGATAATAATTTATTATGTGAGATTGTATCATCAAGGGAGCGAGCAGTTCCAGTAATGGTTTGTACTTGAAGTTCTTTTGCGAGATGGATTAGATACTGAATTGTTTTTGTTCCTATTCCCTTGAATCTATAGGGATTAAATATTTATATCTCACAAATATACATGTGATTATCCAAACCATCGTAACGAATACTTAATCTTCTTACTTTCGTATCATACATATATATTGAATGTACAAGATATAATTCTATAGCTTGATATATTTCAGAACCAAGTATCACTTTTGCATAGTCTTCATATCAGTTAATTTCTTTCTTGGTTGCAACAGATTGAAGAGAATTCCTAAATGAAACAAATCCATTTATCCTTAATAATTGTTGATAAGATTCTTTGCAACTGATGGTGGATTCTAATTTCACAACAAATATTTTATCGTTGTTATCTGTTACTGATTTGAGACCTTGTGCAATTTGTTGAGAAGTTTCATTACTATTTACGATCCAAACGGATTCTAATATTCGTTTAGAGTTCGGATAGTTTTCGATTTTTTTTGCTATTTTGTCGTAGTCCTTACCTGGAGTGATTAAGTCGTAAGAAATTAAAAATGAATTCATGTGATTGGTTCCTCCTATTTAATTGAATGCTGCAAGTAATATGTTAACATTTGATAGATTTTAGGTAAAAGGATAAAATCTCATTTTTTTGAAAATTATACACTTTAATTACTTATTCAAAACTTAAAACATAGTTGCATTTATTGTTCTACTTGGACTTTTATTTTAATGTTGACTATTTAGGGAAATAGATATTATTTTGTACCCAGAAAATGCAAATGGTAATAGAATATAGATATAGTCGAAAGATGTAAAGAAGACTTGCTAGTTTTATGGTTTATTAAAGAAATCTTTATGAATAGGGATGATTAAGATTGAAGAAGATTATTTATTTTGATGACGCCTCGGTTACTGATTTTTTACAAATTGAGGCAGGGGGACAATTACAAAAAACAACAGAACTATTAAAACAGTCGGGAAAATTTATAGATGGTAAAGTGTCCGGAGAAGTATCGGTTGCACCAAAATCATCATTAATTTCTAACGCTTTAAGTGCTTTAGTTGGATTTAGTGCCAGTGTGAAAGGAAATGTTAATGTGGGGGCCAGTGCAAAAACGGATAAAATGGCTAAATCTATTATTCAAAATACCATTCTAACGGATTTTATGGACTATGTTAATACGTTAAAAGAGGATAACAACTCTATTAAAAGATTTGAAAATTATAATTTATCAACAATTAAAGATTCTCTTGCGTACATTGTTATGGTCAGTCCATATATGAGGATGATAGATGGGAAAATTAATGTAGGTGATGAACGGAACGCGAATTTTGATATTGTAACAGAGAAAATAGATGAAACTATAAAAAATGCTAAGGGATATTATGAGTTTATTGCAGAAAATGCTGCCTCTAATTCTAAAAAAGTCATTTTACGTTTTAATATTACTGCCTTTAGGAATAATTATAAAATAACAGATTTACTTAGGATGGACCTAGTATTTTTGGCTATTTATGTTGGGAAGAGCAGGGAAACGGATTTAAGTATTAGTAATGAATTGAACGTTGAACAGCAGAATATTATAAATCCTAATTATGAAAGTAGCGCTCATAGTAGTGATGGTGAAATAGATAATACAAGTGAAGATACCTATGATATATATGATGTTTTGTTGGCAGGAGTTGAATAGATAGTATGGAGAGAATTTGTATTTTCAATGGTTCAAAGAAAGATTTTAAAAGTTTCTTAGATGAACAATATATGAGTAGTGATGTACTATCATTTACAAAGTTAATTCAACAATATAATGAAACTATTCGAGCATCTAATATGGGTTTTGCGGATAGAGATAATCGTTTTTTTTTAAATCAAAAAGAGGAAGTAGAAAATTGTGTTGTAAAAGTTGATGACTATTCTGTGGCAGTGGAGTTTGTAATGTCGAACTTTGTACAAATTCTTACATCGGGTCATGAAATAGAGAATTTGTATTTACATAACCCTCCAAAAAGAGTTATAGATTCTTTGGAATACGAGTATGGTGATAAAATAGAATACTATTATTCAAATTACAAAATAGTAGAGATTAATGATCTAAATGAAATATGGAAGGGATTAAATAAAGAAATTATCGGGCAACAAGACCCTAAGAGAAAAATAATATCCAATCTATATAAGTTAAGAAGAAAAAAGAACAATAAGCCAATAGTACTTTTGTTTTACGGACCATCTGGTGTTGGAAAAACTGAGTTATCAAAAGTAGTAAGTAAGCATTTAGGTGGAAGTTTATTAAGAATCCAGTTTTCAATGATGCAAACCAATGAAGCGAATAATTATATTTTTGGGGAAAGTCATTCAAAACCGTCACTTGCAAGAGATCTTCTTTCAAGGGAATCAAATATAGTTCTTATAGATGAATTCGATAAAGTGCATCCGAACTTTTATAATGCTTTTTATGAAATGTTTGATGAAGGCGTATACCAGGATTTAAACTATCGTCTTGATGTTAAAAATTGTATTTTTATATTAACTACAAATCTTGAAAATGAAAAGCAGATTATGAATAAATTGGGCATACCGATTTATTCAAGGATTGATAATTTAGTAGAATTTAGCCCATTAAATATGATTCAAAAACAGGAAATTATAGAAAAAGATTACCATGAGTTGTTGGAGGAGTTAGACCCAAGAGAAAAGGAGATTATTCAGGGTACAGATATCCTAGAGTGGTTTAAAATGAATGTGGCCCAATTTGATAATATTCGACTAATGCATACAAAAGTAGAAAATGCCATATTTGATACATTAGTTAGTCACTTAATAGAAACAGACGGGGATTACCATGAGTAGAATTCACTTTATTTGTGGGATAATGTTCATGTACTTAGTAAATATGCTGGGGAAAAATAGAGAATGGAATTTTATGTATAGAAGAAGATTGATATTAAAATTAGGGTTCCGTTGCAAAGTTTAAAAATAGAAACAGATATTGATAAATGAGGAACACAATTTAGGCAGTGACTAATAATTTATGTAATTCTTTGTACGTTGAAAAACCGCAGTTTGGATGTAAACTGTGGTTTCTTTTATATAAAGCATGAATAGATTCGATTCCTTTCAAGGTACGTGAAGCATGACGAAGATTTTGAAAACCTGCAGATTTGGAAAAACGTCGTTTGACATGCCTATGGTCTTGTTCTATAAGATTGTTCAAAAGTTTGATGGTACAATGAGTTGTACGTTTATAAAAGCCGTGTTCTTTTAATTTGTTAAACGCACAAAGTAGCGCTAGGTCCTTGGCATTTGTGAGAACCGTTGGTTCTCCAAAAGCCTTCACCAATCTTTTCATAAAGGCATATGACGCCTGAGGATCTCTTGTTTTTCGAAGTTGAATATCCAATGTATATCCATCCTTATCAATTGCACGATATAAATAACGCCATTTTCCTTTCACTTTTATATAAGTTTCATCTAATTTCCACGATGATTGTACCTTTTTGTTTTTCTTATTCCAGATTTGATAGATCAAATTTCCATATTCATGGATCCAATGCATAATAGTTGTTGGATGAACCAATATGCCATGTTCTCTCAAAAGTTCAGATACATCGCGATAGCTTAAAGAAAAGCGACAATAGTAGCCAACGGCTACTAAAATAATATCCTTCTTAAATTGTTTTCCTTTAAAATATCCCATATAGTATTCTCCTCGCCTCGTTTTTCTTACAGTCAGCAATTTCTCGTTCTATGCTACAATCTAATTTTTTATTGTATGTTGTTATAAACAGGCTCTTATGTAAATATACATAAGAGCTTGTTTGCATCTTTATCATTTTTTTATGTACAATGAAAGAAAAACATCTTATGAGATTGGGAGAGGAAAACCATGTTCAACCAACAATTAGTGAATTTACGCATTGATTTTGCTTTTAAACAACTATTTGGTACAAGTGGAAATGAAGATATTCTCGTTGCCTTTTTAAACGCAATGTTACAGGATTCGTTAGAATCTCCTATTGTTTCGTTACAATTAGAAGATCCACACTTGCATCGAGAACATGAAGAGGATAAATTATCAATACTAGATATTTCCGCTACATTAGATACTGGTACGAAAGTAAATATAGAAATACAAATGAATAACGCCCATAATATGATTAAACGCAGCCTTTATTACTGGGGAAGGCTATATACATCCCAACTTCAAAAAGGAATGCCGTATAGCTCTCTTCATAAAACAATTACGATTAATTTGTTGAATTTCGTTATGTTTCCTGAATATGAAGAATTCCATACTACAGGAATCCTATGGAATCAACAGCAGAAGAAGATATTGAGTGATGATATTGAAGTTCATATTGTGGAGATTCCAAAACTGATGCAACAGTGGCGGAGTGAACAGGTTAATCCTTGGGAGGATTCATTTGTTCGTTGGTTGTTATTACTTCCAGCGAATGAAGATGAACAATTAACCCAAACATTGGAGGAAATTGCGATGAACCAAGATCCGATTTTACAAAAAGCAATGAATAAATGGGAGCGTATGAGTCAAGATTCTTCTTTCCGACAAGCGTATGAAGCAAGGGAAAAAGCTCTGATGGATGAGGCAGCAAAGTATGCTCATGCCCGCAAGGAAGGGATTGAAGAGGGGAAAATACAACTCATTCGTGGTATGAGTAAAAATGGAATGCCGATAGAAGATATTGCGAAGTTTACAAATTTACGTATAGAAGAAATACGAAATATTTTACAAGTCTAAACGATGAAAAAACAACACCTACAAATACTGTAGGTGTTGTTTTTTAGTGGCCACCACCAGGAATATAATAAATTCCTGGTGGTGGATCAAGAAGATAATTGCCTGTATTTTTATTAATATAGTTAAAGTTCAATTTTAACATCTCCTTATAGAATGATCTTCACTACATAATATACTTATTGTTTAACAGGTTTTTCACAATATTTTTTTGCAATGGCACTTGCCGTATTTATCGCACGTTGTAATACTGCCTGTTTAGATTTAGAATCTACAAGATCAAAACCAAATTCTTCGTTAATCTCCCAATCATTAATTGCAACAAAACGGTATTCTTGAGGGATTAATTCATTCTCTGAAATTAAATGAAAGGCATATGATTCATCAAAACACAATAATTCGATTTTGAAAGTATTTAGTGTACTAGATTGACGGAACTGATAATACTCAACTGTCCAAAGAATAAAAGAAATGGGATGGACTCCAATTACAGGAGGGAATCGAGTATTTCCAAAAGGACGTTTTAATGAAATGGTATTTGTTAGTATGTATATTCGCTTGTTGCATGAAGTTGGGTCCGACCGCGTTTGCGTATACTTGGTTCTGTTGATGTATTAAATAACATTGTGCGTGTGTTACATAATGAGTTATATATTGGAATGAAGTGTATACAAACAGATCATAAAATACCGCAGGCGAAAATAGTTTATTATCAATCAAAGAAAGATATTCCGAAGATTTTAGAATTTGCAGGAGCTGTAGAATCATTAGAAGGATTTTATCAATTAGAGTTAGGGTATGAAACTGAAAAAAGGTTGATAATGGTATAAGTATAAGGTATATAAAAGAAAAATAACTTGTATTAAAGGTGGTGCTAAATAGTATGAGGAAATTGAAGCTGAATTCTGATACATTTTTATGGGCATTTGGAATTGTTTTCTCATTGGGTCATTTATTTTTGCATCTGGAAGCCTAAGAGATGAATCTATAAGAGAGTTAAAGAAGAGTTTCAGAAGTTATTGCAGGTGGAAAAAGATAGATAGGAGTGAAGTATCTATGAGTGAAGATAAAATAACTCTAATCATGTTAGCGGTACTAACTGTAGTGCTGGTATTCGCCAGCGTTCCGTCTAAGTTCGATAGCCTTAACGTTGATATTACCGCCGTACTTTTCGATTTAAATTTGTATAAAATGTTTTTAGTTAATAATTTGGAGATATTCAATCAAGCAACTGGATGTGATGATATAAAATATGATGTAAGTATAAAGAACATAAAACATCTAAATTCTAAAGAGTTAATTACGAAGTTACAACAGAATAAGTGTTTTGTACTTTTTAGTTTATGTACATATAAACGCCGTACAAAGAATCATATAATTTCTCATTGGATTTCTATAGTTGGTTATGATAATAAAACTAGTAAATATATTGTAGTAGATAGTCTAAAAGGGAAAATCAAGAAATACTCTTTGGAGCGATTATATCAAGGAAATAACCGGCTGCAAGATGCTCAGTTTCAATGGGAAAATTTTAAAATCGGTAAATTCCATTATTGGGACCACCCTTGGGGATTGCACCCTGTTAAGAAGCATGTAAAAGAACAATATGACAAGAAAAAGGCGTATTTAAAAGAGGGGATTATTAAGCATGAAGTACCTCATACATCAGGGGAAATGATAGTGATTGAAAAGTTATGAGCGCTAAGAGATTATTCTGGGTTATACAGAAATTGCAGATTCTCCTAGTTGCCCACTTACGATATTATAAAACTTTTCCTCGTAAAAACTAGGGTCTTAGTTAAGAAGATTACTTTTAAAAAGTAGTATTTAGTCGCAACCACTCACCTTGTGGTAGTAGTTACTGGAAGAGATGTTAGCGCATCTCTTCTTTTAATATATACGTACAGAAACTTTGAGTAACAATTGTTAAAATAAAAGAAAAGAAGCCCGGATTTTGAGTGCCTTTTCTTTTGTTGAAATTCGATAAGATGTTAGGTTTCCAATCTAACATTGATAAGAGTGACAGCTTTGATTTAATTACATATTAGAATATTTTTGCATTGAGAAAATGAGTTCCTAATATTCATAATAATTAAATAAAATTTTCTATATATTATAAATATTTACAATAATGTAAATCATGTTACAGTTAAGGTGTTAGTTATAAAACTATTAAAGGAGGAATTTTTATGTTCAAGAAATTAGTAGTGGGAGCATTAGCAACTGGTTTTGTATTAACAGGGGGTATGGGAGCCTCAGCTGCAACATCTACAGTTGATGATACTAATAACAAACTTGATTCACCACAGTTTTCATCTTATGACATGTATGAATATCATTCTAGTTGTCCTAGGCTTACTAGTAATGCTCCCTATAGAATGTCAATGATAAATGAAAATGGGTATTTCGCTAACTCTTTTACTGATCCAGCAACAGGAATCACTTGGTATTTTAAAGGAAATGGATATAATAAGACCATTGGATGCTACGAGGGAAGAGCGTATTAATCAAAGAAAAGACACCCAATTGAGTGATAAAAAAAGAAGAGTGAAATCTCACTCTTCTTTTTGTTGTACGCCTTCTACTTCCATGTAGTCAAAAACAAGTGCATGAATATCCTCATCAAAATGTGTACATTCTTGTAAGGACTCGATGATTATATCTTTACAATGTGATGCTAACCAGTCTGCAGCGAACTTATTTCGGCTATATATGCAGAAGTGATTTCCATTTTGAAGGAATATACTTCCTTTAAACTATCTTTCAAATGATGGTTTAGAAACATTTTTTGTATGTCGAATAGTGTCTAGTACCTTTATCCAGATATAAATATCTTTTTCAGGATGCGGTTCTACTATTTATATTAATAATATTATCAAACTTTATATTTCACCAAACAATGACGACTAATTCTAATGAAATTTTATTCAAATTGTCTTTTTTCTAAACGATCAATCGCTTCTCGTTTCTTTTGATTATTTATATTTGTATAGATACTAGTAACCTCAACAGAAGTGTGACCAAGTTGGTCTCGTAGCAATACTAAGTCCTTGTTTTCCTTATAATGATTTGTAGCATACGTATGACGTAGCTTATGTGGGCTACGTTTTTCATCGAAAGCACTTGAATACTTCTCTACTAAGTTCTGTATAGCGCGTACAGAAAGCTGTGTGTATTTTCCCTGGTATCTAGTTACAAATAGAATATCCTCTTCAGGCGGACACATATATTTCTCTAAACGTACTTTCATGTATTCTTGTACGTCGTCTAAACACGATTTCGTTGCGAGTATTGAAGATTTTTTATTACCTTTACGAGTCACTTTTATTTTTCCCTGACGGAAGTTTATACTAGATATAGTAAGACTAGCTACCTCAGAAACTCGAAGCCCAGTGCCTAAAATGAGGCTTATAATGGCTATATCTCTTTCTTTATCACGCTGAAAAAAACTATATTTTCTTGGTGATATATCTTTCAACATTTCTCCGTAAACATTTGCTAAAAATTGAAGAAAGGCTACATCATCCTTTTCGTTAAATATCATGTTTGCAACGTCATCTGCTTTTTCCTTATGTAGCTCAATTTTCTCCATAACATTACGTGAGATATAAATTTCCCCGTATTCATTTTCTGTATTCTGAGCCAAATAATTGAATAGTGATTTTAAAGCAAAGAAGACTTCTTCCTCAATGAGCGTGAAGCGCCACAGTCTAATGAGGAAGTGGGAGATGAATTAGTTAAAATGCTAAATTTAATTATATTTGCAAAGTTCTTAATTATTAATATTTTATTTATACAGAGTAATTTGTTACTTATTTAATATTTTATTGTTAGAATGGATGCAAGTTGCAGGAGGTGATTTACATAATTGTAAATATTATCTTTTTGTTTTTGAATATATGGAGGAGGGACGAGATTGTTAAGTAATATTTTTTCCTTTAATTAGATTTAGTAATAGAACAAAAATTTATTTTTTTGTATATAATGATTAAAAAATGAAAAGGAGATGCTAATAAATGAAAATACCTTGTTTTGTCATGCGTGGAGGAACGTCAAAAGGATTATTTTTTTTAGATAAACATTTACCTTCAAATAAATCGATTAGAGATGAGGTTATTTTAAAAGCGTTAGGGGCAGGAAATGCACGTGGTGTTGATGGGATGGGTACGTTAGATCCTTTATCAAATAAAATTGCGATTATTCGAATTTCCAATACACCAGGAATAGATATTGATTATTTATTTTTACAAGCAGATTTAAAGAGAAGGATATTAGACGATAGTGTAAACTGTGGAAATATAATTGCAGCTGTTGCTCCCTATGCAGTAGAGAGCGGACTAATTAAAGTCGGATCAGGAAAAGAAACTATAACAATAAGAAATTTAAATACAAATGTAATTGTTGAATCAACTATAGCCACTAAAAACGGAAATGTTGTATATAACGGAGATATTAAAATTGACGGTGTTCCGGGTACAGGAGCTCCAATAAATCTTAATTTTAAAAATTCTATCGGCTCAGTTACAGGGAAGTTATTTCCTACAGGTGCAAAAATGGATGTTATTAATGGAATTAATGTATCTTGTGTCGATGTATCAGTGCCATTAATTATAATTCGAGCCAGTGAATTGGGAATTATGGGAGATGAAAGTCCAGAATTGTTAAATGCAAATAAAACATTTTTACATGACATTGATCTCATTAGAAAAAAGGTAGCTCGTCTTGCAAATTTAGGTGACGTATCAAATAAGGTAATTCCTAAGATTGCGATAATTTCAAAACCTAGGAAATCTGGCACTATTACATCAAGATATTTTATTCCTCACCAATGTCATAGCACTCATGCAGTAACAGGATCACTCGCATTATCGGCAGCCATAAAAATTAATGGTACAACTGCATACCATGTTGCACAAAATAATGATTTAAATAAAATGAAAAAATTGAATCAAATTATAATAGAACACCCAGCGGGGAAAATTCAAACAGAATCAGTTATTGAGGAGTCAGCTAATGGATATGTAATTAAGAAATCTAGTATTACACGAACAGCAAGGTTACTTTTTAAAGGAGAATTAATAATACCTTGATCAATGAATTATTTTTCTTGATATAGTTTTAATGGCACATTTTTTAAGCACCGAGAAATTTAAAGAATAACGTTTCTCGGTGCGTATATTTATTAAGGAGGCCTACATTAAATGGATAATCTTAAAAAAGCGACATTTTTTATGGTTCTTTCAGGAATTAGCTTTTCACTTTCTGGATTTTTTGCAGAACATGCTATTATATCAGGGGATTTCTTTGTAACTTTAACAGCAAGGTTTTTTATTCCTTTTCTATTCTTAGTCCCTTTTATTATAAAAAGAATGGGGGGAATTTCATTTTGGAGTAATAGTTATAAACAATTACCTCGAGCTTTTTCTATTACCTTTTCACAGGCATTATTTTTTCTATGTGCAGCTAAAACCTCCCTTTTTATAGCAATGGTTTTATATAATACAGGTCCTATTTTTATCTGTCTTATTACTCTTTTTTCAAAGACAAGGCGTGCGACAAGAGTAGAAATAGTAGCAGCATTTCTAGGATTTTTTGGAGTGTTTCTTGTTTTAAAAAATGGTGGTATTGATTATGAAGCATTTCTTTATTTAGGAGTAGGTTTACTTTCAGGATTATCCTTAGCATTTTCACAATTTTTTTTACATAGAAGTGCACAGACGGATGATAATCTATCCATTATGGCCTATACATACCTATATGGGACGATAATATCGGGTGTACTCTCTGCATGTTTTTCAAAGGGGAATTATATTGATGTATTTACGAATAATACAATGGTACTAGTATTTTTATTCTTAATGGCAATGGGAAGTTTAGGGAATCAATGGTTTAGAGGAAGGGCGTATAGGTTAACTACGAGAATTTCAAATTTATCTGCGTTGTTATATTTAAACATTTTGTTTTCACTGCTACTAGATATATTGTTTAATAATAGTATTCCATCAGTTATTCAAATTACAGGTGCTATTTTTGTGATGGGTAGTGCTGTTATTCCAATTATAATACGCGTAAATAAACAGCAAACAGAACAAAGAAGGGCAGCAAGTTCATAAAAAATAGAGTATATAAAAGGTTTCCTTTTTATATTTTGATGATATTTTTATGTATAATAATGAGTTTAATGGTTTCATATATTCTATGTAATTTGTTATTGTGTAAAGAATTACATTAATATTTGCAAGATGAATTATGCAAGAAAAACCCTAAATCTAAATCATGTTCCTTTAAAAGGAATTTTAGTTAACATTCGTAGTTGGCATTTGCATGTTAATCCATAAATAAAAATTTATATTTGACGGGATGTATAGGAGAATGATGTAATTGTAACAATTAGATGACGGAAATTATTCTGTGTATAATTTATAGGTGTAAATGCTTTTTAATTTAGTGTAATTTCATTCATGAAAAAGTACGTTTGAAAATAGAACGTACTTTTTAAATACATCTTTATGACCCTAATTCTAGGAATACTGTTTTATTATGTATGAATTTAGTGTGGAACATTATATAATGAAGCTCTTTTAAATCAGCCTCTTCTAACCCAGTTTAAACATTGTGAAAAACGGATTAACGGTATGAATAAAAAGAATTACCCTGAACAATCTGAAAAGGGAAGAGTGATATCATAAAAAAATATAATAAGGAACGATGCACATCAAATAATTTAAAAGGGGGTGGAACAAAGAATCAGTTCTCCTAATTAAACACTCCATTTAATTAGGAGAACTGATTCACTTTAATTTTACATTAAATTCGAGTTTAATTGATAATTGTAAAATAAATTTTTATTTTGTATAATTTTCTTATATAATTTTAAGGAGGATTAAATTGTGACTACCACACATCCAAATATGTTTTTAGAACTAAGGCTGTATGATAATGGTATAGATTTTATTAATAAAAGTATGGAATCATTTGTTCGAGCTGTTGAGGATCCGAGTCCAGTTGAATATAAATATGCTATCACTTTATTAGCTACTGGTTGTGAATTAATTTTAAAAAGTTTATTAGAAAACATACACCCTTTATTTATTGAAGAAAACATTGATAGTTCAGCAGAAAAAACAGTTAGTGCAGACAATTTAATTAGCAGAATTAATAAGATATATAATTATGAACAGCCTAAAAAAAGAATTCAGAAATTAGATATAGATAACTTGAATTCAATTAGGTCTTTTAGAAATAAAATTATACATAAAGAAGCTATATTTAATGATGAAAAAGTACCACAAAATATTTATGCTAATGCTTTATTCTCATTAGATCGAATAGTAAAGGATTTTAAACAATTAACTTTATCCTCTCAGGTTAATAATTGGACGTTTATCGCAAATATTGAACCTATTCAAACAGCATACTACAACTCTATAGAAGGAATAAAATTAAATGGAATTCCTGTCCCTTGCTCTGTTTGTTCAATTAAAAAATTAATTAAGAAAGATGAAAAAGTAGAGTGTCTACATTGTGGTAGTATTTTTATGAGTCTTCCAGAAGCTATTAATAGTTTAGATGATGTAGATTTGATTGAAGAATTATTTGTAGCATTTTCATTTGAAAAACACATGAACGGAATGCATTTTAGAAACTGTCCAAATTGTAATGGATATAATATGGCTTGGTATGAAAAAGATAAGAAGACTACTGTATGTTTTAATTGTGGTCCAGTAATTTCGAGCAATTGCAATAAATGCAATGAAGATTCATTAATTATATATTCTCATGATATAAACGGTAATATAGAAGAAGTTAGATATTGTTTTGTATGTGATGAAAATATAGATTCTGATACTTGTCCAAATTGTTTTCATGGTTATTATAAATTAAGAGAAAAATTAAAAATAGACATAAAAAAAACTAAAGATTTCTACTCTAATGTTTCTTTAGAAACTACTTCATCTCCATTCATAGAAGTAGCTTTATGTCCCTCATGCTACGACTATATACATGAACTTGAGCAAGAAGGAATTATTGAAATAATATAAGTGTGAATTAAAATTGTATTTAATGTAAAATCGGACAAATTTAGACAAAAAAGTACATTGATGATAAAAAGTCAATGTACTTGAAGTTTGAGGTGAAAAATGAGTAATCGAGAAAAGCAAGTATATCAAGCGCGTGTAGAACGTCATAAAGAAAAAATGCCCTGGTATATTATTGAATACATTGAAGAGAAAACGAACCTCTCCCCCGCTACTTTGTATGGCTATTTAATTGAATATGAAATATTTTTACAATGGTTAATCTCCTCCCGTCTCGCTACAGTAGATGGTGAAGTTGTAACGGAAATACATGAGGTAACAATTGAAACATTGGAACATCTCCCTCTTAAACAAGTAAAAAGGTTTAAGAGTTTTTTAGAGAGACAGGGTAACAAAACCAAAGCAGTTATACGGACATTTTCGGCTCTAAAGTCATTATTTAACTACCTAACAAGCAATACTGAGGATGATAATGGAGAATGTTACTTTTATAGAAATGTTATGGCCAAAATGGAAATTCACAAGGAAAAAATCGACGCTGCAGCTAGAGCAAAAGAAATTTCGGAAGTTATTTTTCACAACAATGATGACATTAAATTCATGCGCTTTTTATCTACTGAATATGAGAAAATGTTACAAGAAACCGCTCCTGGTAAACTAAGATTTTTTAAACGTGATAGAGAGCGTGATATTGCTATTCTAAGTCTAATCCTGGGTACAGGTCTTCGGGTATCTGAAGCAGCAAGTTTAACTATTTCTAGTATTAATTTTCGTACTCGTTATATAAAGGTTATACGTAAAGGAGATAAAAAATCATCTATTTTGGCTACACAAACAGCACTAGATGATGTTCAAGAGTACCTTCAAATACGTGCTAACCGTTACAAGTGTCCTGATGATGAGGATATTCTATTTGTAACGAATTATAAAGGCTCATACGCGCAAATTTCTGTTAATGCAATACAAAAGCTTACAGAGAAATATACTAGAGCATTTGATGAAAAAAAGAGCCCTCATAAGTTGCGCCATACCTATGCAACTAATCATTATAATGAAAATAAGGATCTTGTTCTCTTAGCAAATCAAATGGGGCATAATTCGATGGAAACTACATCTCTTTATACGAATATTGATGATACTAAACGTCGAGCTGCAATTGAGCGTTTAGAACAACGCCAATTAGAAGAAAGTGATGAAATTGATACATGATATGAACTATGCCTCTAAGGGATACAATTTTAAAGTGTTAATATATATAGTAAAAAAGGTCATTGTATTTTATAAAAAATATAATGACCTTTTTTACGTATTAAATAATGAGAATTATCGTATTGTAGGAGTGATGTCGGTTGATACCTTGTTGAATCCCCTAAAATTCAGTGTTTCCAACCTTAAGTACGCTCTCTTAATATTGAGTTGAATTTATTTGTAAGATAATTTTTAAAATCGTTATTAGAATTATGAATAACTGGAGGTGAATAATTATGCTTTTCCATAATTATTTGAGCTTCCTCAATTAATTCACGAGGTAAACCTACTAAATGAATCTTAATTCCTGGCTCGTTAATTGCAATGCTCCCTTTAACGGCAAATTCAGGTAAAAACGATTTTGCGTTGTAGATATTCCTATGTGATCTTGCAATTGTATATTGAGAAGGGTCATTTTGATATTCATTTCCGACATAATCGGCCAGAATATCAATACCTTGTCTAATGGATAATATTGTTCCTTTATAGTTTTTAAGGTCATAATTCTCATAATCTATTTGATAATTTGAAATATCGTTGCAGAAAAAACCTTTTTCAATATCTTCAAAGTCTAAATAGCTAGAAGGGATTTCAACAATGAATGATTTAACTGAGTACACATTGAATACTGCACCCAAGCGTAAATATACATATTCATCTCTACCTAATGCCTTGTCATAATCTGAAGTACCACCAAAGGCAGCATCCGCATTTGGACCTTGTAATTTAAGAGAAATTAATTGATTAGATTCTAAAATTTGTTTTGGTTTTAAAAAACGATGTTCGTCATAAGAAAAAGTGCGAATTTGATGAAAGAAAGGCATATTCCTAAATCTATCTCTCAATTCAGGCATTTCTTTTAGATTATATTTTTTTTGATTTTCTATTAGTTCTTGTTTATTTGGCATCGTGAAAGCAATCAATATTTTCACTCCTTATAAGCTATTTATTTATATAATATCAAATTTAAATATCAAAAATAATCTTAAAAGTGAATATTCAAGTACGTATATTCCATTATTGAATTGCTATACATTTCTCTTTTAAATACGATTTTATAAGTCTTAGAGTTCCTATCCAAATCTCTTACCAATTTGTAAACATGTGTATTTATATCATATTAGTATTATATCCCCCTTCTATCTATATGTTCGTTAAATAAGGATTTAACGCGAAGATAAAATTTAAAGTGAAAGTTTTTGTGCCTCCCCTTTTGTAGAAAGACATGAAAATGGATACTTTTTAGACAAGAAAGTGGGTACTTTTTTAACAAATCTTGGAGTACGTGGATCTGATAATTTCCCTTTCTCTAAATCTCTTCCATTTGATCCTACAACTTTCCATTTTCCTTGCATACCAGCAATGAAATATGGCCTTTGTGTAGCAATGGAACAGGATAACGTAACAAGCATTAGTGGACATCATACTACTAAAAATGGGTCTTTCATGTCCGCTAATACTTAACGTAAGTTTTGGTTCCATTGCTACATATATCCCGAGTAGTTCAACGGATATTCAAAACCAATTACTTCATCTCATTCGTGCTCCAATTTTACTGTACCACCTCAGAATGAGAAATGCCGAGGGATGTGATAGATAGTAAAAAACGCGCTTTAAAATAAGCGCGTTTTTTGATTAATACCTTGTTCCCTCGTAGCATCCAATGGTCCTCTCACCATACTTACCAAAAGATTTAAAGTACCAAGTGATACCTGTTGAATCAGTAAAAGCGTTAGCGAAAATCCCATTTTCATTTTTCATTGCCATTTTTAAGTGAGCTTTACTCTGAGGACAAAAATCATCATATGGATAAACTTCATTAGGTAAGAACTGTGACGAATCAAGTTTTTTATTAGTATTATCAACTGTAGATGTTGCAGCTGAAGCTCCCATACCCCCTGTTAATACAAAACCAGTCGCCAGTACTCCCACTACTAATTTCTTGAACATAAAAATTCCTCCTCAAATATTTTTTATAACTTGCACCTTAAATGTATCATTTTTTACATTATTGTAAATATTTATAATTTATAGAAATATTTATTTAATTATTAGGAATATTAGGTATTTATTTTCTCAATGAATGGCACCTTATTCAAGTACCACATAAAGTGTAGGGATACTAGTTTTATGCCAGAAAAGCCTTTCTGTATAATTATATGATGCTGGAGATGCTTGGCCTTCATTATGCCTAAATTAACCTCTAAATACGTTTATTGTGTAATTTCTATACAACAAAGAAAAAAGCAACCGTTTTGGATGCTTTACCTTTAAATATAAGTCCCAAACCAATATTTATGGCTCTGTTGCAAAATTTTAAAGAGTAAGCTAAACATTTGCAACAGAACCCTTCGTGTTCAGTAAATGTTGACAAGTCCAATTTTTTTAAGGGTCATCCAACGGTATTGCATTAACAATTTCCTCACTCAAATCAAATATGTTAATTAAAATTCGTTTCTTTTCTAGATTCGTTACTATTTCCTCAACTGTAATATTACCAGCTTCATTTAAATGAAAAAGTTTATTTCGACTAAGTGTAACAGCCTTTTTCCCAATGTTTTTACGAATAAATAAACTACTATTAAATGGGCTATAGTTTCGAGTATTTTCCCAACGCTCCTGTAAATATGAAAATTCGACATTATCAATCTCTAACCTACAGGTAAGTTCTTTCTCACTGTGACCCGTTCGAAATACAATATCCCACAAATCATTAAAATTCGGATATATCTTGATTGTAAAAGGTAGAGATCCTCCGATTGAAGGACGTTCTTGGGATAAAGGAACAATATCTTCAATCATTAAAATACCATCTACCAAATATTGTTGATCTTCAATTGTAACAATGACCGTGCCATGACTTGGACCATTTTCTGGTGGAGTAAGCCCTACCATCGATCCTGCCGCAGCGCGCACATCATATCCTAAAATTTTTAACAGACTGTATAAACCGATTGAATGTCCCCAACATGTCCCTCCTGTTGAATGTTCTAAAAAATTCGAAAAGAATTCTGAAGGATTTCCAATTGGTAATGGACCTGACATTTGATTTCCAAAATAAATCCTTTTATGTATATTATCTTGCGGAACATTTTTGCACCATGACTGATAAAGCATTCTCAGGTTATCTTCACTATTTTTAGGCCATTGTTGAAACCCCAATTTACTAATAATAGCTTCTATCAGCTCCAAACTTACACCAAATCCCAAGCATATTTCTTCAACTTTCTTAATATCCTTTTTTAATAGATTCACTGTATCAACTCCATTATATATTTTGAACATTTTATGAAAATTTATAGTGTAGCTATCCTCTTTTAAATGGAAAATAATGAATTAATTTAACATATTCATACTATTGGGGACTAACGCTCATTCTCTATTATGAAAACATGTTCATTTTATGCAAATATTTTCACGTTAATAAGTAGTTTCCTTAATTTTGTGTATACAGCTATCATAATCGTATTTATATAAAAGATTAGTTTGGATCTATTTTTTGTTTAAAAATGTTCTAATTTCTTTATTTACAGTGTTTTGAATGTATACTTTTGTTTTTTGATTCTGAGGGTGTCAGGGGATTTTAGATAAATTCAATATTTTATAAAAATCGAAAGTAAACTAATGGCTATAAGTTTACTTTCATTTTTTATAAAAAAAAACGAAGTCTATAAAGAGACTTCGTATCGAAAAATAGATACTTAGGAGACTCGGAGAGTGTCTACACATCCATTGTAACCTATATATTTACAATTTTGTTATTTGATTTGAAAATATGCATATTTTCATTTTTTAGATGTAAAATTTTATAGGTGTTTTAGGAGTCTCACCACATGCCCATCAAGCTAAGAAATTCATTGTTCCCCAAAACGAAAAAATGAGTTAAAGGCTCATACATCACTATAGAAAGATAAATATTTCATTTTGGGGATAATCTAAAATTATAGCTTGATGGATGTGTGGTGCTACCCAATAGAAATTTAATTTTTATCTTTCTTTAACTAGTACATCCCAGTAATACACTTCACCATCAGATTCAACAACCTTTAGACAGCCCTTTCCTGGTTTTTTACCTTCAAGAAGTGCATATCCATCTTTTTCGTATGAACGTAAATAATATATATCTGGATGTCCTTTTATTGCCTCAAATTCTACGCCCTCAAACTCTTCTTTATCACCTACAAATGTACTTATGTAAGATGTAGCCTGAGAACTTTTACAAAAACCACTCGCAAGAGTAGATTTTGCTTCAACCTTCGTTTCATGATTTACTCCTAAAAATAATGGAATAGCTAATAATGTTGAAGTCAGTGCAGTAAACATAATTTTCTTTTTCATCTAAAGTTACCTCCTCTAAATTCTAAAATAATACCCGCATATCTACTGTACACTATAAATTAGAAAATATTAACTATTATTATAATTTTATACATAATATACTTATTGAGAAAACTAAGTTAAATATTGCTGTTTATCATGGGTAGAGATTTTTCTCCATCAGTTTGTAAAGGTATACCTTTACAAACAGTTAAAGAACATCTATGAAACATCAAGTTTATAAAGGTCATTAAGATTATTTTGTAAACGTTTATTTTTAGCGAACACCTTTATAAACGAAAGTAGTATAATTGTGGTAACAAATGTAAGGAACATATTAAATATGGCAAATATTTATGGATATATATGTGTAAGTACAAAAGATCAAAATGAACAACGTCAATTACATAAGATGATGGAAAGAGGAGTGGAAGCTCGGCTTATTTTATGTCGAAATTTGCTTAGCGTATATTTAAGTTAAAATGTGGGCGGTACCCCGTGCTCATCAAGCTAAGCTTATATAAGTTTAATTTCACGTGAGATTTTTTCTTTTTTCTAAAAGTCCAGTATAAGTTCTTTAAAGATTTGCATGTTTTCATCTTGGAATAAATTATTTTCAAATTGCCATGCATGACGAATCTCATGATACAGATTACCAATTAAATTAATGACCATTTATTCCAGGCATTCTGTTTTAAATTTCGAATTATCTACATTACTCCTTGGTGAGTACAATTAACTCATCACCTAATGTAACCGTTAAATATTCATATAGTGTTGAAAATGTAAGGCTACCATCACGATGACGAACAAATAATAATACATCTCCTGTTCTTTGTTCTTGCTTATTTATTTTTTGCTCTTTCTCTACTCTAATAAATTTAAATTTGTAGCCTACTTCAATTTTTCTATTCAGTTCTTCATATACCTCTCCTTTTCCAAAAAGTAAATGAGCCTTCTTGGAAAGAGAAATACGTTCTTGTGCAATTTTTTCCATATCATGAACGGGTAACAAAAATGTATTATGATAACCAAATTGTGGTACATAGGTGTTTGCTACTAAAACGTTATAAGAATCTGTATCAGTAGCAGCCATAATATAATCAAAGCGATTCATATCTATGTCAAATTGTAATTGTTCTGATAATATTTGCCCATTATAGGTTTCAAGATCTTTCTCCTTTGCATATTTTAAGTGTTCTTCAGATATATCAACAATTAATATTGGAATCCCCATTTCTTTACAATGCATTCCAAATGCAATAGAAAAATTATTAGCACCAGAAATTAATATACCTGGAGGCTGTGTATTGGCAAGTCCTAATTTTTTTGCTAAAAAGCCTATTGAGAATCCATGTACACAGACAGTAGTAATTACAAGAGCAAATGTTAATGTTGTTAAAATAGAAGCATCCTGATAGCCTTCCTCTAATAACTCTGTCGCAAAGTAACTTGATACGGTTAATGCTACAATCCCTCTTGGTGCTATCCAACCAACTAATGCACGTTCTGGAATTGTTAATTCCGTTCCTATTGTTGATAACCAAATTGATAACGGACGAACAACAAAAAGCATAATTAAGACAAAGCTAATAATTGGCCAGCTAAAGATTTCTATGATTGTCGTTCTTGGCAATGATGCTGTCAATATAATAAATACTGTAGAGGTTAATAACACCGATATATTTTCATTGAAATGACGAATGTCACCAATCGAAGAAATATATTTTTTCATGCGAGCTAATGTAACCCCCATAACAGTTACAGCTAACATTCCTGTTTCATGCATCACTTCATCTGAAATTCCAAAACAGAGCAGAACTGCAACAAATAAAATAGGTGATTTTAAATACTCTGGTATTTTTCCTTTTAAAATCATATAGCTAATTAAAATCCTAAAACCGTATCCTAATACAATTGCAAATAAGGAACCAGCAAAGAAATACAGCAATGTATTTACCTGCATGTTTTCTTTTGTTAAAAAGTTTACAATTTGAAATGCAAACACAGCGAGTAAAGCACCGAACGGGTCAACAATAATCCCTTCCCATTTTAACACTGCTGCTGTTCTGGATTTTAATTTTGCTTGGCGTAATAATGGAATGATAACCGTCGGACCGGTGACAATAAAAAGTCCTCCAATTATAAATGCGATTGCCCAGTCTAATCCAGCAACATAATATGCCGCTAATGAACCAGCAATCCATGCTATACAAGCACCAAATGTAACGATACGAAATACAGGCTTTGAAAGTCCTCTTAATTCACGAATATCTAAACTCAAACTTCCCTCAAATAATATAATTGCAACAGAAAGGGAAATGAGCGGATTAAAAATATCACCAAGTATTTCCTTAGGATTAATAATCCCTAAAACTGGTCCAATTAATAAACCAATTACCGACATTACAACAATAGCAGGAAGTTGAAAACGCCAAGCTACCCATTGTGAAGCTATTCCTAATGTAATAATAATAACCATACTAAGTAACAATGATTCGCTCATAAAGTCCTCCTAATTCATAGTATTTTACTCGTGGAGCCAAATTTATATTTTATAAATAACCTTTTTTAGAGTTTAGCTAGGATAGTAATAAGCCATTGATTAACTAAAAAACAATTTTTATAAAAAACTTATTCTGATATAAGTCAAGTACAAAAACCTAGTAAGGCTTGAAAGTTGAATTGTGAATATATCATAGAAACTAACCTGATTTTGATAATAAGTTACTTTATTTATTGCTATTAAATAAGAATTTTTGATCCCATTTTCCATATCGATAATATACAAATGCAATGATACTGCTTATTACAAAGCTTACCCCCATCCCATAAGCGATGCCATCATCTCCTGATTTTTTGGAAAACAGGAGGGTTAATGGATAACGTAAAACCCAAAATGAAATTATATTCAATACGAGTACTTGTATCATTGCTCCGGAAGCACGTACAATTCCGTTTAACACAAAATTTATTCCTAAAAACGGATAGAAAAAAGCAATGGTTTGCAAGTATTTTGTTCCAAATTCGACTGCATGTTTATCTTGTATAAAGAGTTTCACACAAAATTGTGCTAGAAATACAATAAACACTGCAACGATAAACATTATCACTAAATTATAAATCATGGCATAAAATGCAATTTTATGAACACGATTCATTTGTTTTGCCCCAATGTTTTGTCCAGCCATGCTGTTAACTGCTGTTCCGAGTGCCATAGCTGGCAACATAATAACACTATCTAATCGCTGAGCAGCGCCAAAACCTGCGACAACATCCTTCCCAAATGAAGTGACAACACTCATAATTGCCATTACTCCCCCAGTAATTGCCATCATCTGCAAACCAGCTGGAATACCTAATTTTAAAATCAGAAAAAATTCCCCTCGTTTTGGAACAGAAAGTTGAGTTAGCGGGATTAGCCCTTTGTTGATAATCAAGAACATCCCATATGCAAATGCAACACCTTCTGAGAGGATTGTTGCATAGGCAGCGCCATCAATACCTAGTCCTAATACGTGAATAAATAGAGGATCAAGAATTGTATTTAAAATAACTGCAATTATCACAAACTGAATTGGTGTTCGACTATCACCTAATGCTCTTAAAACAGTCCCAATAAAGTTATAACCAAATAAAAATAAAATTCCAATAAAGTTAATTTGTAAGTAGGCATTAGCTTCTCGTAGCATTTCTGATGGTATCCCAAGTAGCACTAGAATATCTTCAGAAAAAAGATAACCGGTTATCCCCAAACCAATCGACAAACACGTCAATAATACAATAAAGGCATTTAAAAAGGAGGTTAATCCTTCTCTGTCTTTCATTCCTTTTTGTTGAGAAAAAATAGTTAACGTTGCATTATTTATCCCAATAATGAAAGATAGAATTGTGAAAATAACCGTACTTGAAACAGCTATTGCTCCTAGTCCATTTGCACCCAATAAATTTCCAACCCAAAGACTGTCAATAAATTGATAAGAAACTTGTAGTAAATTTGTAACCATGATAGGAGTTGAAAATAAAAATAATTGTTTCCATATATCTCCTGTTGTAAAGTTTTGTTGTTGCATAAAGTCCTCCTATTCCAGTGTAAGCAATTGGAGTAGCTCTCAAAGAATAAAAAAACAGTTGAAATTCAACTGTTTTTTATTCTTGAAAATCTTTTCATTCCAATTAATTGTGTTTTTATACATTTTCTTAAATTTGCAATAATCATATATTTTTTAATACCAAGTTAACTTTTAAATATAAACTATATGCCTAAGCCAAAGCGATTGGGGGTGGAAGCTGTGGACCTTTTCCCATTCGTGCAAGAACCCACTCATCATGGAACCACATTTCTGTTTGACGTCGACCAGCTAGATAATCCCATTGCACTTGTCGTTCAAATTCTACTACTTTTCCACCACTTCCTAATGTCACCCAGTTATAACTTCCATTACTATGCATCATCTTAATCCATAAAACCGGGAATTCTACTATATCTTTTGCACTATTTATAAAACATCTTGTTTGTTTCTCAATTCGAAGGATCGTTAATCCCTCGGCATATTCTGGATCAATAGCGAACATTATATCCATTGCAAGACCTGCCGCATAATCTGAGTTTAGAAATTCTCCTGAAGGTTTAGCTATTAGATTTGTGTAACTTAGAGGATATCTACCCTCTTGAGATGCGATTGTTGTGATATGAGGACCTCTGAATTGAATTGTATCTTGTGTTTGATAGCGACGAACTTCAACTTTTATACCATCTCGTATTTCTTCTAGTACGCTGACTAACTGCACATTATTAGGAATTGGGAGTAATTCTGAAACCTCTTTACTACAATTTTGAAATGTATCTAAAATACCTGTCATCACTTATCCTATCCTTTCCAAGTTATAAATAAATTTCACATGAGTTAATTTTTAAAAGTAATTAATTATATACTAATTTCCACTTTCCTATAGATTCTTATTTGAAAGCGACTCGCTTTCAAATAAGTCCTCTGGAACTGTTGAAAGGAAATGAGTTATTTCTCCTAAAGTATGAATTGATAATTCATGCATGGCTCTTGTACAAGCTGTATAGAAGAGCTTTCTTTCAGACTCCTTATGATAAGCCTGATTTGATCCATTAAAAATAATTACTGCATCAAACTCTATTCCTTTTGCTAAATAAGTCGGTATGATTAATACCCCTTGTTCATAAACTGTACTTTCTTTATTGATAAGATAAAAATCTAAATCATCGGCTATTAATTTTGCCACTTTCTCACTTTCTTTAGCAGTTTTACAAATGATTGCGATTGTTTTGTGACCATCTTTTTGTAACTTATTAACTCGTTGAATCACACTTTCTAGATGCTCTTTTTCACTATATGCCTTCATGCATAATGGTTTATTTCCAGATCTATTAAAAGGTTCAATTAAATCTCCATCTGTTAACATATGTTTGGTAAATTCAACAATCTGACGAGTTGAACGATAACTACGATAAAGTCGTATTATTTCTGCTTTTTCATTAGGGAATAAAGAAGAAATGACTTCTAACCCTGTATTTCCTGCATGCGAAAATATTGTCTGATTTATATCACCAAGAATTGTCCATTTTGCTTTTGGAAATAGATGCTTTATAAATGCTACTTGGAACGGTGAATAGTCTTGCGCTTCATCAATAAAAACAAATTTCACCAAGTAATTTCGTTTAAATCCTTCTAATAATTCTTTTAAATAAAGATACGGTGTAGCATCTTCATAGGCTAATTGGTTATCTTCTAGGCGATTTATTGTTTGCTTACATATATCTGTCCAATTATTTGGGACTGATTTATCTTGTGGTGCCCATCTAAATAATTGTTTAAATATTCCCATAGAATTTACGTATATTAAAGATCTCACTCGTTTACGTAAAGAATCAAAACGTTTTTTTACTATATATTTAGTGAGCAAATCATGCTCATGCTCAAAATCATCAAACATATCTTCAGAAATTTTATTGTCTTTTGTTTGTTCTTCAAGAAAACGATTATATTCATCTCCACTTAAATATTGGATTTTTTGTTCCACCCAATCTTTTTTTCTTTCTTGTTTTTCAAACTTCTTAAGTTTTTGAAGAATCCATTCTGTTGTTAACTGCATGCGATTAGATAATGGAATAGATTGATTAAGTGAATAAAAGTAATCATAGATGGAATCTGAAGAAATTAAAATCCTACCTCTAAACTCTATATCATTAAAGATTAGCCCCTCTTTACCAAGACTCTTTATAAACTTTTCAATAAGTGACATAAATGAAACAGAGGATTTGTAAATAACTCCATCTAATCGAGTTTTATATGCGATGTTTTGACCAGATGTTAAAATATATTCTAGTTGTGCAAATGAATCTTCAACAACAAATTCATTCCCTACCATATGTTCTACATAATCTTGAAAAGTAGTCTGTTGCACATTTTCTTCACCAAGCTCAGGTAGGACATTTGAAATATAGCTATTAAACATTGGGTTTGGAGAAAATAATAATATTTGCTCTGGCTTTATTGTTTCACGATAGCGATACATTAAATAAGCAATTCGTTGTAAGGCAGCGGAAGTTTTCCCACTCCCTGCTGTACCTTGAACAAGTAATAAACTGCTCTGATCGTTTCGAATAATTTGATTCTGTTCTTTTTGTATTGTTGAAACAATACTTTTCATTTGATCGCTTGCATTTCTTCCCAAAACTTCTTGTAATAATTCGTCACCAATTGTTACCCCAGTATCAAACATGCTTTGAATTTTCCTGCTACGAATTAGATATTGACGTTTAAGAAGTAGTTCTCCTGATATCGTATCGGCAGGAGCTTGATATTTTGCAAATCCCAAGGAATAGTCATAATAAAGGCTAGAAATAGGAGCACGCCAATCATAAACGAGAAAACTTTCAGTTTCATTGTCGTAAAATGAACCAATTCCTAAATAAATTTGATCAACTTCTCTCTCATTTTCTTCTAAAAAATCAATTCGTCCAAAATATGGGGTTTCTTTTAGTTTCTTCAAAAGTTGATATTGATTTTGTACATGCCGATGAGTATGTTCTCTTTCTGAAAGAATCTCTGACTCCTGCCGAATGCTAGCAGCAGTCTCAACCATTTCTTTAATATTATCAATATTTACTGTAACATCTTCCCAAAAATTCTTTCTTAAGCTAATAATTTCTGCTTTTACTGAACCCATTTGTTCCTGCAATTCATCGAGTTTCTGATTTACTTTTTCAACGACTACATCAACTCGTTCTTGTTCACATTTGAACTCCTGATCCCAATTACTCATGAAATCACCTCATATTTTCATTCAATTTAACCTGATGGGATTTTTCTGTTTGGTTTGTATATTAGCTTGAGCTAATATACTTATTGTAAACATGAAAATTAAAAGAATTGAAAAGTCATACATATTTGTGTAACTAGTTAATCCAGCTATTACACTAAGAACTAAGCTACCAAATCCAAGACCAATATCAAATGCATTAAAATAAGCCACTTTTGCCATTCCATTCCTTATTTGGGACAGCTAAAATATTTACCCAAGATTGTATAGATGGAGTAACAGAACCCCGACCAAAAAATATTCCTACGATCCAAACAACATAAACAGATGATGCAATCCAAATAAGAAATAGTGATATAATTAGGAAATTTAAACCATAATTTAAATTCCGCCTAGAAGCATAACTAATTTGTCGAATGGAAAATACCACGAGATAATATCTTCCAGGACGTATTAAATTCATTAACTATGTCTTTGCTTCTCCATTGTTTAGAAAAAGCAGGATGATAAAAGCAAGACATAAGTTTAAAGATAGAATTTGCTAATAAAGAGCTATCTTGATTAATAATTTCTTTATTTTTTATGCCATTCTTAATAATGATTTCTAATTGATTCACTAAACTTTCTTCATGGTTTTGAATGACTGGATTATATTTTTCAATTAAGGATGTATTTAGCGCAAAGACTTCTTCATTCTCAATCAGTTCCTTTCTTTTGAGTTGAAATAAACAGAAAAACCATTCGTACAGAAGTTCTTCAGCGCTTCCTTCCTGCTTTGTAATTACATCGAGTGTATCGGAATATTTTAACAACCATCTTTCAAGAATGGCATCTCGGAGTGCTACTTTGCTCCGAAAATAAGAATATAGTGCCGCATGGCTTACATCCAAAGATTTAGCGATACTAACAAGTGTTGTTCTACTCCAGCCATATTTGATAAGTTCTTTTTCTGCAACATCAAGAATGACATCCTTCGTTAATGCTTTTTCAGTCATTGTTCTCACCTTTCCTATATTTCATTTGAAATTTTTTCTCTTCCGTTACTGAATTAACAAACTTTCCTTATAAACCTGTTTCTCAATACCATTAAGTCATACGTTCATTTTAATTTGATACCTCTATCAGCAAATCAACGTGGCTATAGAACTATCCTTCAGTAGACAATAGTCTAACATACATAATTACAACTTATAAAATTTATTTTTTGTAAGTTTTGTGCATAAAAAATCGAATAAATGAACAATTAAGGAATTTGATTTTAAAGTATCATTTAAAATTTACTCTTGTTATTCTATTTAGAAAATACGTGTTGTTAATCTATATTCACTTATTTTCTACCTGCTTATAATCTTCTTCCGAGTATCAGTAGCTTAACATTTTATCTCTTGACTTACAATATATTTTTTTTGTAAATTGTAATAAAGGAGGGATTAATCCCAATATATCAGAAGTAGAAACAATCTTTAAAATTAGTTTCGTATAAAATATTTGCAATTATATTCGAGGAGGAAGAAACTTGATTTTATCAGGAAATACTATTTTGATCACCGGCGGTTCAACAGGTATTGGTTTAGCATTAGTTGAGCGTTTTTTAAAGGAAAACAATAAGGTTATCATTGTAGGAAGACGAGAAGAGAAGTTAAGTGCAGCAAAAAAGAAATTCCCTCAACTTTATACAAGGGTTTGTGATGTTTCTAATGAATCAGAACGTCAAGCATTAGTAAAATGGGCCCATAATAAATTCCCTGATTTAAATGTGTTAATTAATAATGCAGGTATTCAACAAAGAATAAATCTTTTAAGGCCAATTGATAATTGGGCTGATTACCGCAAAGAAGTCTCAATTAACATGGATGCGCCTATCCATCTTTCTATGCTTTTTATTCCGCACTTGATGAAAAAAAAGCATGCTACAATTATCAATGTATCCTCGGGATTAGCTATTACTCCAGGTGCTTGGGTTCCGGTTTATAGCGCCACAAAAGCAGGACTTCATTCGTTTACAACATCATTGAGATTACAACTATCTAAAACAAACATAAATGTTATTGAGATCTTTCCACCAGCAGTTAATACTGATTTAGGTGGTGCTGGATTGCATGATTTTGGTGTCCCATTAGATGAATTTACAAATGCTGTTTTTAAAGGAGTTAGAAATGGAGATATAGAAATAGGGTATGCTGGCACTGAGAACAGACTTTGTGCCTCAAGAGATGAGATTGTTCAACAAACAAAACAAATGTGGGAAACCTTCCTAACAAATGATCCGACTTTCTAAAAAAATCGCGATCTACTGTATAAAATAGCGAATTGCCATCTTTTAATCTTTCAAAGTAAAAAAGGTGCTTATGTTAAAATACATAAGCACCTTTTTACTATTTTACATATTAACAAGTTGGCGTTATATAGAGTAATAACTTACCTACATAAGTAAAACTCTTATTTAGTATACAAAATAAATGTAACATTTTATTAATATGGGGAAACACCACACATCCATCAACTTAAGCATTTTATAATGCCCCCAAAACGAAAAAATGAGCTGACTTTTCAGAGTAACTATCTGTAGAGAAAGAAAATTTCATTTAGGGGGTACTTCAAAACCTTAGCTTGATGGTGATGGGCTGAACCCCTATTAAGCATATTTGTCCTATCATTTTTTGTGTTTGCTTTCTTTATTCTTATTGAAAGAAATAAACAAAGAAATGATCAATCACCGCTTATAGATTTATCTGTATTTAAAATTTGTCTATTTGTAATTAGTATACTTTCCTTGAGCTCATTTTTCATCGTTTCTATACATAACAAGATATATAACAAAAACTAAAAAATAGTACCCTTTTCAAATAAGAAAATACCTACTTTCATGCAGTCATTTCAAGAAATCGGTTAATTCCATTCGCCTAATGACTTTGTGACATCAAAATATATATCGAATGTTGATTACTAAATGTTTTTCGATGGATCATTAATGTGCGTATTTCAATTAGAAAATATCCACTTTGGTGTCTCTATTTAAAAAAGTACCCATTTTCTTGTCTCGATATGTGGACATAAAAATGGGTACTAAATGAACTTCTTCCTTAGATAATTCAGCATTTTACACTATAGAATTAGTTTAGAGTTTCATGTCTTTGTACAACAAAGACATGAAACTCTAAACTAATTAGACAAGAAAGTCTAAACTATCATTTGGGGAACTTAGTTGGGACAAGAAAGTCTAAACTAAAATATTTTAAGATTTATATAATATCCACTTAATTTAATGTTAAACCAAATAAATAAATTCGAAAGAATATAATTTATTTAAAGAAAAATCCCCAAAAATATGAATTTTTAGGGATTAGATGCATTATACGTATATACAGTTTACCATTCGTTTCATTTTATGGTTTATATTAGTAATTAAACGAATTTCTTCTGCTTTTAGTTCAGTTGATTTCACGTGAGGTGAATACCCTACTTCCACGAACAATTCTATTGCAACTGTATCTTTACAAGACCGTTTACCGAAGTGTAGGATTACTTTTTCTCAATTTATTTGATTTAGTACATTTACTAAAATATCTATCAAAAGCATGTATAAATCACTTGTTATTATAAAAGAGTATTTTTTATAGTTAACTTTTGAGTATTAAACAATACTATTCTAGACTGATAACCTTTGAATCTTACATATTTGTCAAAGAAATAATCATCGTGGCCCCTAATTTAATGCTCCATCATCTCGTGGGCAATATCATGTCCATCCATATCCGATGGGTAGTAGGTAGGCCAGTGTATGACTTCATCCAATAAAGCTTCACGATTGTCACCCCAATACAAGTGGTAGTGACCAGATTTATTCGGATAAATACCATGATCACTAAATTGAATATACTGAGGAACTCCTTCTGTTTTTTCTGCTAGTTTAAATATGTATCTTACACCTCTATTCCCTGCATCATATGTCAAAATTTTGTACCCATCATAGATATATTTACCAGAATATTCTTCTTTGTTTTTGTAGAATGTTACAGTATCTCCTTGAATCACGATACGGTTGACATCTGTTTGATATCCTTCATTATAATACTCCTTATATTCTTTGGCTGACATTTTACCTTTATGTTTCGCTTTGTAAGCAAATACCTCATCAAGCGTTCCATCTTGTAAATATGGATATACCGATTGCCAGTCTCCTTTCCAATCGGAGAGTGATCGATCCTTCACTTGGTTGTCTTCGAAATACCCTTCATAAATTTTTTCTGTTGCTTCATCATGAGCATGACTGTGTTCGTGTTCATTTTCGTGTGTATGACTTTCAGATGTTTGCTCTTGCTTTTTAGATGAACCTGAAGTCTGACAGCCTACTAACACTAACATTGAACTAATAGTTAATATACCTACCTTCTTTGTAAATGCAATTTTCATTATAAAACCTCCATTTAAATCGTAATGATTACGATTTAAATTATACATATGTCTTGTGTAAACATCAACGGAAAAATAATCCAATATTAATAAATGGATTATCCTATCTGTAAATCTTTGGAGACTATTACAAGTATGGTGCAAAAGCTTCTGGACAATTGCAATGAGTCTATATAACCACTTAGCTTTTCATTTTAATTTCTACTGATATACTCAGGAAACTTAATAAGATGAAAGTTAACTATCATCTTATTGCATTATTACTGGCTAAGTAGTTTAGAGTTTCTTGTCCCGTTATTAAGACAAGAAAGTACCTACAAAACTTATGATAATGGCTATTTATCAGCGATTGCTCATGAGATTTTAGTTTAGACTTTTATGTCTTTCTACACTTAGAAATTGTACAAAGACATGAAACTTTAAACTATTTAGACAAGAAAGTCAAAACTAAAATTTTATCGAACTAAATCTAATTGGTCTTGTGTAATAATTTAGGGTTCTTTTAGAAAGGTATATATTTAAAGTTAATTAGCTATGTGAAAATAAATTTCATGTTATTGTTAACTATAATTCTTAGATATACAAAAAGAACCGGGCAATTTATGATTGGTTCTTTTTGTATAGATTTTTTAATTTGATTATCTTATTTTAAATTTTCTTTAAAAGTTATCGTTACTGCATCTATAGGTGCATCATGAGTTGGTGGTATTTCTAGTAAATTGAGTAGAGTTGTTATTTAGTTTTAAAGAGTAAATCAGTAAAGAACGTCTCTATCTCTAAATCTTTTTTTGAAAATATCTCATGTTTTGCAACAAGTAGTTGTCTTAGAATATCATCTAATTTTTTAGAAATTTCAATGAAATCACTTTCTTCGCCTTTAATATGTTGACCATGTACCACAGTCGAACGACATCCATAAGCCTTTTTAATAAGGTCGAAATACTCTTTCTTTGATTCATCTGAAGTGCCTAACATTAATGCAACACGTTCTGCAATTTTGCGGCTTACTTCAGACTTATCGGTAGTAAACAGGCATTCTAAAGCATTACAATAAGAAGCTATTTTCATTGGTAATATTGAACTTACTCTTGCACCAAGTGTAAAATAATGTGCCCTATCTAATCGTTTTGATCCTTTATTTCTAAATAGAATATCTGCATCAGGGTGCTTACCACCAAAACTCTTCTCTCCATATTCATCAATAGAAAAAGGTTTAAAATCACGAGCTGCTGATAGGATTTCATCTTTCGTAAAATTAGACTCTTTTCTTTCACATGTAGAAAAGCTCATATCAATTTATCGACGCTGAATTTTTTCTTGTGTTCCAATCTCCTTTTTATATCCAATAAATCATTTTCTTGTATTATCACTGACTGTCTACTTCCCTTTCTAAGAGCGGATATACAAATGTGCTCTTATTTATCATCAAATCTTTATTTTAATCATACTCACATTTCCATCAGCATTTAGCCCCTTATCATTTATTCCTAGTTTAACAGCCCTTTCTAACGTATATCCAACTTCAGAAAAAAGACTTACTTTCCAAACCACCAGGTCCAATTGAATCTTTAAACGTATTATCACAAAGTTTAAAATCCCAATATTTAACTTTATTGTAACATTCGATATGCCCAAACTCCTTATAAATATGGTAGCATTTACCTGTAAGACAAAATATTAATATAGGAGGCAGATTTATTATGAACGCAAGAAAACCAAAATCATTTGTAAAACAATGTACAGGAATTGCTTTGGCTAGTATGATTGGATGTAGTAGTATTGGAGTTTTCGCAACAAATGTAAGTGCTGCCGAAAATGCTAATCCAGATCCTATGTACCAATCTCTTCAAGCAGAAGTGATGACAATTACACAGTTACAAGATGCTATTCAGCATAAAAATGATCCTTTTATTAATCAAGTAAAAATATTTATTGATAAACATAAGACAGAATCAGAATTTTTATGGGGGAAAGTGAGTACTTCGTTAAAAAACGACATTGTAGACCTGCTTACAGGTGACAAAAAGCATTACTCTAATAAAATCAATAAAGCCCTTGTAAAACACTTTAGAGAAGTCCCTAAGTTATTGAAATTAGCAAGTCCTGAGTTTAAAAAAGAAATCATTCAATTACTAAAATACTTATAAAAATATCTACTAAGAGTTGATCTTTCAATGAATATTGATAGTAATAGTTCCATAAATTTATATTTCCAAAGTATCTTTTAACTCGTAATATCTATATATAAACATTTAAAGGGAACAGGTGTAAGGAATGGAAATTGGTTTAAATGCACATAGGGTAAATCAATCTACAAAGTATTCAACTGTGGGTACAGTAAAGAATACTCAAGATTCTCCTTCTGCTCATGGAAAATGTTAAAAGATAAAGGTGTCCCCTTATGGATTATTATGGAGATGCTAAACAAGTTTCGTGTTGATAAAGAGAAGACACCTAGTCAAACTAACAATGATTCTCCAGCTGATGCTATTAATACTACTGAAATAACTAATGAAACAAGATCAGACGTAGTACTGTAGATTGTTAGTACGGCTCATATCGAAACCAAAAGATTATTAATCAAACCTTATCACATATCTGATGCAAAACCTTTATACGAATTACAAAAACATCCCAAAACAAACCGTTTTATGCCATCTCCGTCGTATTCACTAGAAGAAATACAAGATATTATTCTATGGAGCATAGAGATGAACAAAAAAACAACGTAAATAATATTGCTAAATTCAATCTTTCTATTTTTGAAAAAACTTCTCAAAGGTTTAGCGGATATTGTGAATTAGATCCTTTAGACTTTGAGATTACATCTACAGAAATGTATTATGCTTTATCGTATGATAAATGGGGAAAAGGTTATGCAACGGAAGCCACATACGCCCTTTTACAATACGCATTTTTAAAAATAGGGATAGAGCGTGTTGTTGCTGTTGTATTCCCTGAAAACAAAGCATCAATTAGAGTTTTGAAAAAGCTCGGATTTCAATTTGAAGAAAAAATCAAAAATTTAAATGAAGAATTTAAAGAATTTGCAGGTATGCATTCTTTCTACATCACGAAAGATGTATTTTCAAAGAATTTAACAAATAATCGATAACAGACTAATTATAGTGATTCCGCCATATCGCTATCAAGCTAAGCAATTCTTTGTTTCCTAAAACGAAAAACAGGACCTGAATTCTCATAAATAATTGTTGTTACGAATAGAAGACTAACTTTATAGATATATAAAGTTAGTCTTCTATTTCATTAATTTTAATAAAAGTATTATATTGTGTGCTTCTAATTGGTTTAAATGAAGAGATAAAGCATCGTATCTTTTTAGAAACCTCACGTCTTTCTTGCAAAGATCTTGTATTTATTTCAAATCTATAATTTGAAGTCTATTCAGAAAGTATCCACTTTGGTGTCTCCGTTTAAAGAAGTACCCATTTTCTTGTCTCAATATGTGGACAAGAAAATGGGTACTAAATGAACTGTCTCTGTAGATAATTGAGCATTTTACACTATAAAATTAGTTCCTATTTTCATGTCTTTTTACAAATGTAGAAAGACATGAAAATGAGAACTATTTAGACAAGAAAGTGGATACGTCTATTCCTACTATTGTTTTAGACAAAAAAGTGGGTATTTTTTTATAAGGAAATTTCTTTAGTTATATATACGTATTCATATTTACCATGATTTTCAATAGCAAATCCATTAATTAAATGTGAATTGTATTTCTTTGCAGCTATGTATAAGGATTCTTTTGAAAATAAAAATATACCACCATTTAACAGTGATATATTTTTATTAATGATAAGAGGATATTGTCCTTTTTATTTTTTTACATGTATTCATAGTTCAGCTTATTTTTCATAATTAAAGGTATTTTTCAATAACAGATGAACCAGCAGAACTAATTCCAATCATTCCTCCTACAACGGTTGTAGTATATATATTGACTGTATCTCCAATATTAATCTCTTCTATTACTTTGGATGATGTTCTAGCTGACATTTTCATCTTACCATTAGACACTACAAGGTAATTTCCATCCTTACTCACAACTTCCCCTGTGAATTTTATGTAGTTTGAATCTATAGGTTCCCCTATTTTTTGGACAATAGAACTATGTGCATATAAAGTTTGTTCTTTCATTGGTAAATTAGAACCTGTAAAACTTTCGGCATAAATATGTACTATATCTCCAATATTTATATTTTCTAGAACTTTCTTACGTACATTGGTTTTAATGGTTACATCACCCTGTTTAACTATTAAATATTTAGATCCCTTTTCAATTACTTTACCTGTTTGCTTATTATTTTTTTCAATAAAAGGTTGAGTAGTATTGTTTTGAAGTTTATCACTTTGTGTAGTTGATTGTTTCACTTTAGAAACTGAATCTGCTCTCGTACTATTTTCAACTTGTTTGTTAACTTCAATATCCACTTTAGAAATTGAATCTGCTCTCATACTATTTTCAACTTGTTTGTTAGTGTTCTTTTGAATTTGATCAGATTTTGCAGTAAGTTGAGCAGCTTCAGCACGTGTTATGAATCTATTTGGTTGCCAGCCATTATCGGTACCAACGGAAATTTTTAGGTCAATTAAAATATTGGCGAATCTTTCACCCCAATGTCCTTTTAAATCCTCAAATTTACTTTGGTCATTATTATTTGTTGTACTTTGTAGTTTATATGCATTTACTAGCATCGTCGCCATAGCAGCGCGAGTAACTTTTCCGGATGGATTGAAGACTCCATTCCCTTCTCCTTTAATAATGCCAGCTTTTTCAGCAGCAGCAATATAAGGGGTAGCCCAATGGTTTTGTGAATCTGTAAAAGATGGTTTTGCATCGAAGTCAATTTGTATACCTAATACTTTTGTCATAATTTTCGTGGCGGAAGCTCTGTCTAATAAATCATGTGAACCAAAAGTTCCATCTGGATAACCAATTAAGACTTGTTTATCCACTAAATAGTTTACAGATTGCTCTGCCCATTTTGGAACATCAGGAAATTTTTGAGTATCTGCTAAAGTATTAAATGAATAAGATAATATCGCTCCTGCAAGAATACTTGTTGCAATCAGTTTGTGTTTCATTAAAAATACGCACCTCTAACATTCTATTGTATTTATTAAATCTATTTATATAACATTTACACATTCAGAAATTGAACCTTTAGAAAATATGTATCTGATTTAATGTAACTAGTATAGTTACTTATATATATAAGTGTCAATGTATATTCTGTGTTTAATACCTTACAAAATTGTAAGGTATTTTATATTGACGTACCGATTCGGTTGTAACTATAATTGTTACACGAGTGTTAGCTACCGGTAGTTCATCATCTCGTAATACATTTAAGAGGTGTTTATTTTATATGAAGCGTAAATTTATTGCAGCAGGGATTCTAACAGGAGCTCTACTATCTTACTCATCTAATACTTTTGCAGATGTTTCTATTACTAACTCAAAAAATACTATTTCTAAAGTGAGCGAGATACAAAACCAAGACTTTATAGTTGGAACAGTAATAGATGCATATAAGGGTGAAATTTCTGTTGAATACAACACAGACAGTGGAAAAAGTAAAATGGTTGTTGTAAAGACAAGTAAAGGGCAGACATTTGCTGAAGGTGATAAAGTTCAGGTATCCAATAAATCTGAATGGAAAATTCAACATCCAGGAAACGAATTTTATGAATACTATAAAGCTCC